>CAYWIN010000196.1:0-4035 GCA_964458365.1 uncultured Propionibacteriaceae bacterium | reverse complement strand
TCGGCGGCCGCCGAAGGACGCATCAGTGTCGACGAGCGAGACTCGCGTCTCGAGCGGGCGTCACAAGCGCAGATTTTCGATGATCTCGTTGTCATCACCCGCGACTTGGTTCAGCCCAATGACCGGGTGAGTTACGTCCCCGCTGGTGAAGGCTCGGGACCGGACAGCATCGTGGCGTTCTTTGGTGCCGTGGAACGTCGCGGCCATTGGCGCGTCCGCGAACAGATCAGCATCACCGCGATCTTCGGTGGCGTTGAACTCGACTTCTCCGAAGCAGAGTTCGAAGGCCGAGACATTGAGATCTCCGTCTTGTGTCTTTTCGGCGGAGTTGAAATGCGCGTCGCCAAGGGGACGTCAGTGGTGAATGAAACCAACGCCTTTCTCGGCGGCACGGACACCAAAGTGAGCCCGCCGCAGGCCGGCGCTCCGCGGCTGCACATCACCGGGACTACTGTCTTCGGAGGGGTCGAAGTGCGCAATCCCAAGTCGGGCAAAAAACGCCGATGACGTTCGCTAACGCCGCCCACAAATAAGCAGCTAGTCTGCCTGCCATGGACGCTCTCTTCCGGCCCGAAGGCGAGTGGCAACAGCTTCCCGACGAGGCCGCGCATTCCCACCGGATCAACTCGCTATTGATTAACGTCTCAGCTTCTTTGGGCGTCATGGCGATCGTCTGGTTCTTCAGCTCCGGCACGATGTGGATGCTGAGCTTGGCACTCGTCGCCTGCCTGATGTGGACGATCTGGCGGGTGATTCGCATTGGACGATGGATTCGCGCCTTCGGCTTTCGCGAGGGCGAACACGATCTACTGATCAGCCGGGGGCTCTGGTTTCGCTCCTTGACTGCCATTCCTTACGGCCGGATGCTCAGCGTGGAGGTGTCCACCAATCCGGTCAGTCGAATGTGGGGGCTATCCGAAGTCGAGCTTGTGACTGCCAGCCAGTCGTCGCATGCCACGATTCCCGCGCTTCGCACCGAAGACGCTATTCGGCTGCGCGACCAGCTGATTGCCCTCGGCGAAGAGCAGGCGCTCCCATTGTGAACCCCGGATCGAACCCAGAACCCCAGCTTGACCCGCCCGAACCAGAACTTCCGCTCGGCTTTTCGGCTGACAAGCAACGCGAACGCCCACACCCACTGACTCCGCTGATTCGCGGCTGGGTGGTCTTGTTGGCTCTGCTGGTGGCGCTCAGTCGCGAGGTGCTGTCTTGGCTGACCGAGTCGAGCCGCATGCCGCCGGTCACCGGAATTCTCGGCTTCGGAGGCGCGATTGTCTTCGTGGCAATGGCCATCGGGATGATCAGTTGGCTCGCCACCGGCTTCGTTATCGATGGGGAAGAACTCCGAATCGAGACCGGGATCCTGTTCCGGAAATCCCAACGAATCGCGTTCGACAAAGTCAGCTCCATTGACGTGCTGCAGCCGCTGGCCGCCCGCATGTTCTCGCTCGCTGAACTGGAGATTGATACCGGCTCAACTCGTCGGGTGAAGCTGCGGTACCTCAGTCGCGCCCGGGCCTACGCCTTGCGCGACTACCTCCTTGCGCGGGCACGCGGCCACCAGGCCCAGCTTGCAACCCGCATCGACCGCGGCTTCCAACTCACCGATTTGGATGCCGAAGACCAGATCGTCGTGAAGATCCGGCCCGGGAGAGTCTTTCTCGGTGCCATCACCTCAAACGAGTTCTTTGGGCTCCTTTTCGCTATTGCTGGCACCATCGTGGCCGCAGCTTTCTTTTCCGGCTATTTGGGCGGCATCGTGGTGTTGCTCGCTCTGGGGCTCTCTGCGATCTCGGGCATTGTCGGGTTTGTTGCGCGCCGGATCGTTGGCCAGTTCAACTTCATCTTGTCCACTCGGCCGAGCGGGCTACGGATCTCCCGAGGGCTGACAAGTTTGACCAGCCAGTCACTTCCCCCGCGCAGAATCCAAGTAGTGCGGCTCACCCAGTCGTTCCTGTGGCGCTGGTTCGGCTGGTACCGCGTCGAAATCGACGCTTTGGGTGTGGGAATTCGCAATGAAGACGACACTCAATCCAGTGTCTCAAGTGTGCTGCTACCCATCGCCACGATCGATCAGGTGCGCTGTGTACTTGAGCTGATGTGGCCTGAATCCGACTTCGAGGCGGTGGCCCTTCGTCCGCCGCCTCGGCGCGCACGGTTCCGGCATCCGTTGTCGGCCCCGTTCCTCGCCGCTGGGCACGACCAGTCCCTGGTGATCTCACGGCACGGCTGGTTGGAACGCCGTTGGGATCTCCTGCCCCACGTCCGCGTGCAATCGATCGAGATCAGTCAAGGACCGATATCGCGAGGTCTGGGCCTTGCCGATCTGAGTTTTCACAGCGCGGGAGGCCGTATCTCGGTACGCGCTCGTGGGCTGAGCGCCGCTCACGTCGGCAGGCAACACGAGGAACTCATCACGTTGGCGCAAGCCCACCAACGCGACATCACATTGGGATCCGAAGAGCCCGACGATCGCCTCCCAGGTGCCGAGAACGATCAGCTCACCGAAGGACCACTGGCCTTTCGTGCCGACCACGCCGACGACGCCATATCCAAGATCGAATAGCGCATCCGCCAGGTGAGGTCGGCGGCCGCCGCACTCCCATCGGCCACGATGCGGGCCGGATCTCCGGCCCGGCGCTCAGAGAGGTCTGGGCGGAAATCCGTCCCGGTGACCTCCGCCATAGCTTCCATGATTTGTCGCACGCTCAACCCCTCACCGCTACCTAAGTTGTAGGCCGGACGCAGCCGAGTATTCGATTCGAGGGCAGCTGCCGCAGCAACATGGGACACGGCCAAGTCACCGACATGGACATAGTCACGAACACAGGTCCCGTCGGGCGTCGGGTAGTCGGTACCGAAGATCTTCGGTGTCGCACCCGATAGCAGCGCCTCGAGCACCAACGGGAAGAGGTTATGGGGGCTGGCGTCATAAACCTCGTCGGTGGCTGAACCCACCACGTTGAAGTAGCGCAGGCTGACCGCCTGGAACCCCTCCCGAGCTCGGGCCACATCATTGATCAGCCATTCGGCGGCAAGTTTCGACTCCCCGTAGGGCGACTCAGGGTGTTGTGGGGAATCCTCGGTCACGATGTCGGTCTGCGGAGTGCCATAAACCGCCGCCGAGGAGGAGAAGACCAACCGTGAGACGTCTGCCTCCGCCATGGCAGATAGGACCGATGCCGTTCCCGAAACGTTCTGGGTGAATGTGTGAATTGGGCGGCGCACCGAAACCCCGGCGTATTTGTATCCCGCCACATGGATCACACCGCCGCACTTATGGTCGCGCAGCGCGCGGGTCACGGCGTCGGTGTTCAAAATGGTGTCGACGATCAGCGGCACCCCGTCGGGCACGAAAGCACGTTTCCCGGTCGAAAGGTCATCGAAGGCCACCGCCTGATAGCCCTCAGACAGCAGACTGCGCACCACATGGGCGCCGATATAGCCGGCACCGCCGGTCACTAACCAGGTACTCACAGGCCCCGAGTCTACGGGCTTCGCCAAGCTGTCACCTCCGAGATCGCTAGGGTGCAGCTATGCAAACCACACCGGTGCTGGGTATCGACTTTGGAGGCTCCGGGATCAAGGGCGCCCTGGTGGATGTCGCCCGCGGCGAGTTCACTTCCGAACGCCACCGCATCGCCACCCCCCACGAGTCGACGCCGGCAGCAGTAGCCGAAGTTGTCGCCGACATCGCCAACTTGTTCGTCGATGATCTCGCTGACCGTCCCATCGGAATCGCGGTCCCCTCCGTCGTCACCAACGGGCAGACGCGCACCGCGGTGAACATCCACCCTGATTGGATCGGCGCTTCTGCCGCCGAGCTGTTCAGCGACCGCCTCGGCCGACCGGTACACGTGATCAACGATGCCGACGCTGCCGGGATCGCCGAGGCCCGCTACGGCGCGGCCCGCAATCAGTCAGGAACGGTCTTGGTCACCACGCTGGGCACCGGCATCGGCAGCGCCTTGCTGCACAACGGCACTCTCGTCCCCAACACTGAACTTGGACTGATCGAGGTGGGCGGAAAAATCG
>CAYWIN010000195.1:0-4050 GCA_964458365.1 uncultured Propionibacteriaceae bacterium | reverse complement strand
CTGCGGCTCTTCTACGGGCGCCTTTTCGCCCAAACCGGCCTTGCGCACCGCGTCGGCCAGCAGCATCAAGTCGTCGGTAGAAGCTCGCGGGGTGGTCAAGTCACCCGGTAGCCGAATGACCTCCCAGCCACGCGGCACGATGAGCCGCTGCGAATGCTCGGCACATAGGTCGTAACTTCCCGGTTCGGAGCGGAGAGCCAGCGGACCTAACACTGCGGTGGAATCGGCATAGGCGAAAGTCAGCGTTGCTACCGCTGGTTGTGTGCAGGCCGTTCGCGAACATCGCCGATTGATCACCTGCTCAAGCTACCTTGATCGGACGGCCAGCCGAGCGAATCAACCCCGGTGTCGCACCATTCCTGTTCGCCCAGAGCGTCACCCCTAGACTGTTTCTGTGAGGCGATCCAACCGGCACGGGCGTGCGATGCGTGGCCCGTTGGCGACGGCGAATCCTTTCACCGGCGGCACGGTCCGAATGCGTCATCCTGTGAAGGGTGCGGCGCTTTTTGCGCAGTGCCTGCGCGAATCGGTCGCTAAGACGATGGCCCATTGCCCCCAAGCCTTTGTTGGCGTCGACATCGGTTTCGAAGACGTGCCCAGCGGACTAAGCGAATGGTGGTCTGACCAAGTTCCCCTGGCGACCGCCCGGTCTGCAGCACATGGCGAAAACGCCACCGTCGTGCTCTTCCGGCGACCGATTGAGCATCGCGCGCAAGGAAGAACCGACCTGGCGAACTTGGTCAACCGCACATTGGTGGACCAGCTCGCTGCATTGACTGGCATCTCGGTCACCGATCTCGATCCCGACGTCGAAGACGAGTGATCGGTTCAAGCTCAGCCCAAGTGTGGATCGAAGATCACCTGAGCGGGCCGGGCCCGCATCTCCTCTGTCGAGAGGTCAAGGATGGCGAGTCCTTGGACTTTCCCCACCGAGCCGGTCACCAGAATCGCCGCCCGCATCACGGTTGACGCAGTACGGATGCGGACCGTGTTCAAGTTTGCTTTCGGCATGGCGACCTGAATCGAACCATTCGCAGGCACCGTGATCTGCACTTCTTTGCCTGCCTTCGCGTCACCGGCCACTTGTACCGTCGCGGTTGCATCTGTCGTGCCAGGGTTGACGAACTGAATCTGTCCAATGCTGGTCTTGCCTAGCATCACCGGCCAGATCCCGTCGCTGGGGAGCGGGGCGACAAAGCCGCCCACCGCCGCATCAATTGCTGACGCCGGACGCCCGTTGTCCACTAAAACGCTGGCTGTCACCGGATAGTCGGAGCTCAGCCGCAAACCCGCCGGTTGCCCATCCAGCCCCTTGGCGAGATCCACGCTTTGCGTCGTCCCCGGCGGAACCGTGACTTGCGGCGCATCGGCGAGCTGGGAGAGCCCATCTTTTCCCAGTACATCGATTCGCACCGACGTACTGCGACTCCCCGGGTTGTTCACCACCAAGGTGCGTCGACCACCTCCGGATGGAACCCCGGGCAGTACCAGTTCAGTCGCCGGGCCGGATTCGTCCGGCACCCAATCCGACGAACTCACCACACCCTTGGCCCACGTGGCCTGATTCACAAAAGCAGCGATACGCCCCTGCGACGTGGTGACCTGCACCGTGACAGGCGCCGGAGCATGATTCAACAACGACATGGCGATCTTGGTCTGGGAGCCCGGACGAACCGAGATTCCTCGCGGCGCGGCGATTCGGCCCATTTGCCCGTAGGCCGTCAGATCAACGATGGCCTCGGTGTCGTCCAAATTGACCAGATTCAGCTCAGCCTGCGAGTTCTTGCTGACATCAACCCCTGTGAACCAATGCTCCGCCTGGGGCGAATTGCAGATCGAGGCAGCCAACCCACGCGACGGGCCACTCATCGACCCCGAAATGGTGCTCGCTCCGAACAGGTGAGAGTTTGCGACAGATACACGAACCGGCTGGTGCGGATTCACCATCGTTGCGAGGTTCTTGAATTCTTTGGCTTTCTTGGGCTGATACAAACCCGCCATGCGCACCGTCTGGTTGACTGCTGCGGCACTCACCCGAACGTTAGCTGTCACTGTCGTGAAGGCGGGACAGACCACGGATATCCGGGTATTGCCCGCTTCGACGTGTTGGACGGGCATCGGCTGCACTCCGGCGAAGCCTGCCAGGGTGACCGAAACCGCGACCACACCCACAATCGAGGCCGGAAGAATCCACGGCTTCACGAATCATCACCTCCGGCCATCCGGCGCGGCTCACTGACCGCGCGGCGCTTCACTGCGGGAGCGGCAAGGACCGCCAAAACCAACAGACCCAAGAACTGAAGCCACACCCACCAGGGACTTCCCGTCTCCAAGACGACCGTAAGCGCACCTTCAGCGGGGCTGAGGGAAAACTGGGTCCCCGGTGGCTCACCTTGTTGCTGTTCAGCCCTTTGCCGGTTCACGGAGACGTTCCACCGAGGATCAGCAGGTTGGGCCAACTCGAGGCGTCGCCCGGCGTCCCCGGACGGGAGGTCAACGCCACTCCCCACCACCGTGCGGGTATTTCCGTTGACGGTGACCGCTATGCCCGAGTCGGGCACCGGCCACACATATTGCTTGTTTGTGCCGATTCCGTGCCCCAGAGCTGGCGTGTTATTGATCGCCACGCGCTGATGATCCTCGCCTCCCGAGAGGGTGACGAATGAGACTCCCAGACGCTGCAAGTCCGGGACGATCTGTTCGTCGGCGCTATTGCCGACCAAACGGTTCACCACAGATTCGGCGAGGGCGTACGCGTTCCGATTGCCCCCATAGGCCAGACCGCGTTCTGTGCCTCCCAAGCGAGACCCGGCACCTTCGATCAATGACCACCGCACCTGTCCGCCGACAACTCCGATGGCGAGTGTTCGTCCCGGACGGTCGGTGAGCTGCGCGCGCTGAACGAAGACCGGCACTTTCACCGCTGACGTCCGGCTGAGCTGCGACTGTCCGTCAAGAACCCACCATCCGGCCCCGATAACCACCGAAGCGCTCGCCACGACGACCAATCCCAAAAGGCCCAGATGCCGCAGACCCACCGCAGCCCCGGAGAGCTCGCTGGTGATCCCGTCCAATCCGGTGACGATGGCTGCGAGCAGAGCAGCAACCAACAGCAGCTGCCATTCCAGACCCTGCGGCCTAACCGCCACTCCTGGCGGCACCATCACCACGAAACGGGTAATCACGACCAAGACCAGAGCGATAGATCCAGCCAAGGCCAGCGCGGGTAACGCATGTTTCGGGCGTCGCCAAGCTCCGACGAACGCCGCGATCCAACACACACCGAAGAATCCGCCCGCCAACCACAACGGCGCCCCGGATTCCAAGGGGTGTCCGAGGATCAATTGCCAGGCAGGCACGGCGTCGGTGGGAGCAAGAATCGGTTCGACGCCGGTAAGCAGACGCCCGGGATAGCGAATGATCGCCAAACCCCAAGGACCGACCAGCATCAGAAGCGGTGCCACCAGGATCGCCGCCCATTGGAGCCAAACCCGACGGGTGCGTTGGTGCCAGCCGACATAAAGTGCGCCAGCCAACGCAGCCAACCAAAACAGCGGCACCACCGAGACCACCAATGTGGTCCAGAACGCCACCGCGCCGGCCAGGCGCCAACTCCAGTCGCCGCCTTTGATCCAGTTCCACACTCCATAGGCGAGGAACGGAAGGATGACGGCGCACAGCACCAAGCCCAAACTGCCCGAGTTCAGCCCGCCGATGAGTGCAGGCGTCAGCGCGTAGACCAGAGCGGCAGCTCCAGCCAGATAGCGATCTTTGACGACCTGACGCAGCAATCGGAAGGTGACCAACCATGCCAGCGGAACCGCGAGCACCTCGACCAGGGTGACTAACCAATCGGGGTGTCCGACGGTGAAGAAAGAAAAGAGTCCGACCAAGCCTGCCCACGGCGCCCCGGCCGCTGCCGACCCGGGGACGGGTGCCACGTAGCTGTCGATCAAGGCCACCCAGTCGTTGGGCGCAGGCAGCAGCTGTGGCGCGGTCAGCAATCCAGCCCCGAATGCGCCCCGCGCTGCCACGAGGGCGCCGATGACC
>CAYWIN010000194.1:0-4095 GCA_964458365.1 uncultured Propionibacteriaceae bacterium | reverse complement strand
CAACCATTCTTCGCTCCTGATTTCTTCTTCGAAGGTGCCATTCTGCCGTATCTCCAGCCGACGACGATTCCCAACAAGCCCAGGAACACGAGGGCGCCTTCGATCCAGGAGCCAGCCAGCGCCGCGGGCGTCACTGCGTTTCTCAGCGGCAACTGGACCACTCCAGACGCCGGACCGTTGGTGGTCGTGCGGAAGACCACCGTGCCATCAGGGTTAATCAGACCAGACACGCCGCTGGTGGTGACGACAAGGAACTCGCGGCGAGTCTCCATGGCGCGCACCCGGGTGATCGCAAATTGTTGATCGATTTGGGTGGTTCCTTGGAACATCGCATTCGACGATTGGACCACCATGACTTGTGCGCCACTGGTGATGGTGTCGGCGGTGTATTTGTCGAAGATCAGGTCGTAGCAGATCAGGATGCCCACCCGAACATGACGTCCGTCGGCGAGCTGACCGGTGATCACTCCAGGATCCGTGCCAGGGACGGTCTGTGGCCCGACGTACTTCAGCTCATTGATCAGCGGAAGAAGAAGATCGCGGAACGGAATCCACTCCCCGAAGGGGACCACGCCCCGTTTGGCGTAGCGGTCCCCCACCCCGCTGGATGGATCCCACCACCATGCGACGGTCTGTCGTTCATCGGCGCCGGGCCCGAGCGGCACGCTGCCGACAATGATCGGGACGCGGGTCGCGGCAAGCGCACCCTGGATCAGGACGGCGGTCGGCACGTCATAGTTCGGATCCATATCTGTGGAGTTCTCGGGCCAGACGATGAAATCAGGCTTTTGAAGCTGACCGGCGCGGACGCGCTGCATCAGTTGGTCGGTTTCAGCCGCCTGATGAGTGGTGATGGTTCGCGCCGGACCTAGTCCGAAGACCCCTCCGCCGGGGGCGCCGCCTTGCACCCACCCGGCGGCCACAGACCCGGTTGCTGGCCCCGGGGTGACGAGGAGCCCAGTGGCGGAGACGATTCCACACAGCGCGACGATGCCCAGTGCCCCCAGCGCCCGTCTCGGGCTGTGCTCTTCGGCAAACCACGAGACTGTTTGGCCGACCAGGGCAGTGAGGAAGGTCAGCCCAGCAACTCCAAAGACCGGTAAGCCTATTGCGAGGGGCGAGTCCACCATGGAGTAGCCGATGCGGGCCCAGCCGAAGCCGTCGGCGGGAAAGCGGGAAAAGACGAACTCCACGATCACCCAGCTCAGGGCGGCCGTGACAGGCCACCAGGGGGCTTTTCGAGCAGCCCAAATGAGTAGCGCTAACAGAGCCGAAAAAGTGGCTTCGATCAACACGAGGGCCACCATGGCCTGGACGAAGAGTACATAAAGCCAGCCGACCGCGAGGGAGAAGAATCCGACGCCATAGGCGTAGCCGATCCCTAATGCCAACCACCAGCGTCGCGCCGTCGCAACGCAGAGGGTCAAACCGGCGATGCCGACGATGGTCAATGGCCACGCATTCAGCGGTGCGAAACCGGTCGCGGTGAGGAGCCCGAAAGCCGCACCTGCTAACAGGCGAAGGCTCCAATGGAGACGGGCCAGCCGGGCGATCACCGACCCAGAGTAGCGGGCTGCAAAAGGGACAGTCGCCCGCCCATGCGAGCATGGAGGCATGGCAGAACCAACATTGATGTTGTTCGACACCGCCTCGGTCTATTTCCGGGCCTTCTTCGCGCTTCCTCGCAGCATGCGTGCCTCCGATGGAACCCCGGTGAACGCCGTGCGAGGTTTCCTCGACACGGCGGCCCGTTTCATCAAGGAGTACTCCCCCAACCAGATCGCTTGCTGCTGGGACTTCGCTTGGCGTCCGCAGTGGCGCGTGGCATTGATCCCGACCTACAAGGCGCATCGGGTGGGTGTCGATGACGCCGAGCAAGTCCCCGTCGAGCTGGCGGCGCAAATCCCACTGGTGAGGGAAGCGTTGAGTTTGTTGGGCATTCCGGTGGTCGGCGCGGCTGACTACGAAGCCGATGATGTGATCGCGACGCTGGCGAATCGGAGTCCAATCGGTGCCGCAGTCGTGACCGGGGATCGTGACCTCTTTCAAGTGGTCGACGATGAACGTCGAATTGAGGTGTGCTATTTGCGGACCGGCCCGGGCGGCTATGACCACGTCAACGAGTCTGACGTGCTGCGCCGTTACGGCGTTCGCGCCTCGCAATACGCCGATTTCGCGGTGCTGAGGGGCGACCCATCTGACGGGCTGCCTGGAGTGCCTGGAATTGGTGCGAAGACGGCTGCGGCCCTCTTGACCAGCTACGGCGATTTATCGGGAGTTTTGGCAGCCTCACAGGCCGGTGAGCTTGCGCCACGAGTGAGCAAGGCGCTGGAGCAATCGTTGAACTATCTGACCGCTGCGGGACCCGTTGTTGCCGTGGAGCGCAACGCGCCGGTGCCAGAGGTGTCTTTGGCTCTCCCGCCGTCGTTCGATGGTGAACGGTTCACGCAGTTTGGCCGACGGTGGAATCTGGGCGGCACAACGGCGCGCTTTGCCGAGGTTTGGCAGTCAGCGATTACTCAGGCGCGAAGCACGTAGACCGCGGCTGCGCCCAGCAGATTTGCGGCGTGTTGGCCGGTGCGGGCGGGCAGGCCTTGCTGATTGAGCACGATGCGGCGCTGCACGGAGAGTCCGACTGTGGAAAAGAACTGTTCCAGGTCAGTCAGGGTGGTGAAGCGCACGTTCGGGGTGTCGTGCCAGGCGTAGGGAAGGTCGCGCGACATGGGCATGCGCCCGCCCAGCAGCCTGAGTCGGTTCCGTAGCAGTCCGAAATTCGGAACCGACACAATCAGAGAATTCCCGATTCTGGTCATTTGGCGGAGGACTTCTCTGGGTCGACGAATCGTCTGCAACGTCCGTGACAGCACCACAACGTCGTAAGAGTGGTCGGCGAAATCATCAAGCTGGGTGTCGATGTCCAGCTCGATGACGGGCACACCGCGGGAGATGGCAGCAAGAACGGCATCTGGATCGATTTCCACGCCGGTCCCCTGACAGTCAGCTTCGGAAATCAAGTATTCGAGCAACGTCCCTGAGCCACATCCGAGATCCAAAATGCGACTTTGGGCGGGCACCAGTTCGGCCAAGAGCTTCAGTTCAGGACGCAGAGTCACTGCCGTACCTCCCGCAAGGCGCGATCCAAATAGGCGCGAATGGTGTCGTGGTAGATCGGCACTTTGAGCAGGAAAGAGTCGTGTCCCCATGGTGATTGGATCTCGCGGAAAGTGACGGGCTGCTCGGCGCGTTCGAGGAGCCGGACGATTCGACGGGAATGGTCGGTGCCGAAACGCCAATCGGTATCGAAAGACATGATCAACCAGTTAACCGGGTGCGCTGACACTGCCAAGGTGGCGTCCACGGCAGCGAACGGATCGAAGTAGTCCATCACCCGTGACAGGTAGAGGTAGCTGAGGGCGTCGAATCGTTCGGTGAACACGTGGCCTTGGTGATCAAGGTAGCTCTCTACCGCGAAGTCGATTCCAAAGCCTGGAGCGCCGCGTTCAGGATGCGGAGAACGTCCGAACTTCTCGGTGAGCGCGTCTTCGGAAAGGTAGGTGATGTGGGCCATCATTCGTGCGATCGCCAGCCCGGTATCTGGGTTGTCCTTCTGGTCGGAGTAGGAGCCGTCAGCGAAGTTCGGGTCATCCATGATGGCTCGGCGGGCAACTGCAGAGAACGCGATGTTCTGTGCCGTGAGGCGACTGGAGGCGGCCACAACAATGGCGTTTCCGAGTTCTTCGGGGTAGCTCAGGCCCCATTGAAGGACCTGCATTCCGCCGAGCGATCCCCCCAAGGCGGCGACAAGCTTGGTGATGCCAAGCTCGCGAACCAGAGCGCGATGCGCTTCAACCAAATCAGCCACTGTGAGCAGGGGGAAGTCCAGTCCGTAGGCACGTCCGGTGAGAGGGTTGACCGACGACGGGCCGGTCGTGCCTTGACATCCCCCCAACAGGTTGGCCGAAATCACGAAAAACCGGTCGGTGTCGACAGGTTTGCCTGGCCCGATGAGGTTGTCCCACCAGCCGGGTCGTTTGTCACCGTCATGCCATCCGGCGGCATGGGCATCGCCGGTGAGGGCATGGCAGATGAACACCG
>CAYWIN010000193.1:0-4124 GCA_964458365.1 uncultured Propionibacteriaceae bacterium | reverse complement strand
ATGTCGGCACCGCGCACCGACTCCTTGGAGGAGTCGGTGCGCGGTGCCGACATCATCCATTCCGGTGTGACTGGCCTCATTGATCCGGCCACCTACCCGCATGTGCGCACGGAGTGGCTCAAGCCCGGTGCTTTCATCTGCTCGGTGGCGAACTTGAGGCTGGACGACGAACTGCTGCTTGCTCCCGAAACCGGCCTCTACATTGACAACGTCGGCATGTACTTCGATTGGCAGGCCGAGTTTGGCTACCCGGCATACGAGACCACCACCGGAATCATTGGCACCCATTTCGTCGATCTGATCCACGACAAGCTGTTGGATGCCGAAAAGGTCATCAATATTGGCGACGTTCCGTTGGGACGCAAGCCGGGTCGGACTAGCCCCGATCAGTTCATCGTCTTCAGTGTGGGTGGAATGCCGATCGAAGACGTGGCGTGGGCCACCGAGGTGTACCGGACGGCCAAAAAAGAGGGCATCGGCGTAGAGCTTCCGCTCTGGTCGACTCCCGTCATGGCCTGAACAAACGCAACGAGCAACCGAAAGAGGCATTTCCATGAGCAAAGTCGTGATTGTCGGCGGCGGCATCATTGGCGCAACAACCGCCTATGCCCTGCTGGGTAAAGGTGTCAGTGACATCACCATCGTCGAGCGCGACTCTGTCGGCTCCGGTGGCACCGGAAAGACCGCAGGAATTATCCGGTGCCACTACGGGGTGTCGTCGATCTGTGCGTTGTCCCTTTTCAGCCTCGGGTTTTTTGAGAATGCCGAGACCCTGATCGGGACAGACATTGGTTTCGAGCAGGTGGGCTACCTGGTGGGTGTTGGTGAGGAGAACCTCGAACCTTTCCGGGCGAGCCTGGCCAACCAGAAGCGCCTCGGCGTCGACACCGACGAGGTCAGCCTGGCCACAGTCAAAGAACTGTGGCCAACCTCGCAGGTCGACGATTTCGCCACCTTCTGCCTGGAGCCGCGCGGCGGCTACGGGGATGGGTACGCCACAGTGCAGGGGCTCGCGGGCTACCTGCGTAAGCGGGGCGTGACCATTCGACAGGGCAGCAAGGTTGCGAAGATTCTCGTTGAGGACGGGGCGACCACCGGGGTAGAACTGGTCGATGGTGAGGTCATCGAGGCCGACACCGTCGTGGTGGCGTCTGGTGCCTGGTCGGTGCCGTTGCTCAGCCCGCTGGGGATCGACTTGCCGATCACGCCTCAGTTTGTCCAAGAGGTGCTGATTGATCCGGGAATGGATCTGGGTGCGCCGCCGGTGTTCTCCGATCTGGTGAAGATGCAGTACATCCACCTGCGGGGCGAAGAAATGCTGTTCGGAAATAGTGAGGGAAACGCGATCACGCCGATCTCTGATCCGGATGTCTACCCCAGTCAGGCCAGCAATCAGGCGATTGAGGCCACGGCGGAGAAGGCGATTCATCGCTTCCCGGGAATCGAAAATCCGGGAGTTTCCACCACGACCACGGGCCAGGTTGATTCCACTCCGGACAACAACCCGATCATTTCGGCCACCGATATTGGCGGGCTTTTTGTCGCCGCTGGAATGTCGGGTCACGGGTTCAAGATCTCGCCAGGGGTCGGCCAGTTGATGGCTGACATCGTGGTAGACGGCGAGAGCAGCATTCCGAATGTCAACGCATCGGATTTCCGGCTGAGCAGGTTCGCCGAGGGCGACCTTCTGGTGAGCCCATACCCCTACAAGGGTTCGGTCGGCATTCGCTGACCTTCACGCTGGCTGACATCGAGATTTGGAGGTGAATGAAGCATGAGCGTCGCGCTTTTTGTTTTGGCGATTGCCGTCACTGTTGCCGCAGTGGTGCTGTTTGTTCGCGGCGTGCGAGCCCTCTTCGCCTCGGTGTCAGCCGGTGTACCCAGCCCTGGGCGCGTGACCCCGGTCGGGCGGCGTCTGGGTCAGATGTTTGCGGAGATTCTCAGCCACCGACGTTTTTCCTCCCGCCCCGTCGTGAAGGTCGCGCACTGGGTGGTGATGGTCTCCTTCGTCCTTCTGGTTCCGACCCTGGCTATCGCCTATGTGCAGGTCCTCAATCCGGCCGCGGAGCTTCCGCTGATCGGGAACTGGCCTGGCTGGCAGTGGGCCATTGAGCTGTTCTCTTTCGCTGGACTGATCGGTATCGGAATCCTGTTCGTGACGCGGTTGCGTTTCCGCAGCGAGCCCGATCAGGCCGAGTTGGCTCGCGATTGGCGCAGTCGCTTCTTTGGTTCCACCCGTTGGCAGGGCTACTTCGTCGAAGCTGTCATCGCCGTGGTGCTGCTGTGTGTGTTGATGATGCACACTCTTACTTCCGCACTACTTGCCCGCTCGCCGTTGACGGCCGAGGCTGGAAGCTGGCTGCACTACCCGGTGACCTTTTGGATCGGACGCGTCTTCTGGGATGCGGCTCCGGTGACGCTGCTGACCGGAATCAGCGTCGCTGCCGCACTGAAGATCCTGGTCTCGATGACCTGGCTGGGTGTGGTGGGCTACAGCACCACCATGAGTGTGGCCTGGCACCGCTTCCTGGGTGTGATCAATGTCTTTGCCCGCCGCGAATTGGACGGGCGGCCCGCCTTGGGTGCCGTGCCGATGATGCGGGTGGACGGCAAACCTTTCGACCTGCGCGAAATCGACGACCTCTCCGAGGACGCCACCTTCGGGGTGGGCACTATCGAAGAGTTCGACTGGAAATCGCTGCTCGACTTTGCGTCTTGCACCGAATGTGGGCGCTGTCAGGATCTCTGCCCCGCGTGGAATACCGGCAAACCGCTTTCGCCCAAGCTTTTCACCGTCGCATTGCGCAACCAGGCCGCCGGTCTGGTTCCGAGCGCGGATGTTTTCGCTGCGCTTCGCTCCGCCGGAGCAGCGCCGGCTGAGGCTCCTGCTGATCCGACTCAGATCGTTGGGGCGGTTATCGACCCGGATGTGCTGTGGGCCTGCACAACCTGTGGGGCTTGCGTTCAGGCTTGTCCGGTCGATATTGAGCATGTTGATCATGTGGTCGAGCTGCGCCGCCACGAGGTGATGGTGAAGTCCGAGTTCCCCGACGAATTCGGCAGCATGTTTGCCAACTTGGAATCCAAAGCGAACCCCTGGGGTTTGCCCGCCAGGCAACGCCCGGCTTGGGCAGAAGGGCTGGATTTCGATATTCCCGTTCTCGGCAAAGACCTGGCTGATGCCGGTGACGTGGACTACCTGTTCTGGGTGGGCTGTGCAGGCGCTTTCGATGAGAAGGGCAAGCGCACCACGGCTGCCGTCGCCGAGTTGCTGAACCTTGCGGGGGTGTCGTTCGCGATTCTGGGCGCGGACGAGAGCTGCTGCGGGGATCCGGCCCGACGAGCAGGCAACGAAGCGACCTACCAAGAACTTGCCTTGGGCAATATCGAGATGCTCTCGGAGTATCAGGTGGAACGCATCCTGGTCACCTGCGCACACTGCCTGAACACCCTCAGCCGCGAGTATGCGCAGCTGGGCGCATCGTTCCGGGTGGAGCATCACACGAGCGTGCTCAACCGGCTGGTCCGTGACCGGAAACTCGAGCTGGTCGAACCGCCGGAAGCCGAACGAGTTCCCTTGACCTACCACGATCCGTGCTACTTGGGTCGCCACAACGGCGAGACCGAAGCCCCCCGAGAGCTGCTCAGCGCTTTGCCGGAAGTCGAACTGCTCGAAATGGAGCATCACGGTACGTCGAGCATGTGCTGCGGAGCCGGTGGCGGTCGGATGTGGACCGAAGAAAAGATCGGGACTCGGATCAACGCCTCTCGACTGGCCGAAGCCGAAGCTGTCTCGGCGGCGACTGTTGCTACGGCCTGCCCGTTCTGCTCGATCATGCTGGGCGATGCCGCCGCGGCCAGCGAAGACGCTCCCAGCGTCACCGATGTTGCCCACCTTGTTCTCGCCGCCGTCAAACGTGGCCAAGAAACCTCGTCCCTCGACTAGAACGGAGAGCTGCCATGCGCATCATCACTTGCGTGAAGCACGTCCCAGACGCGACCGACCCGGTCGATTTCGATACTGACCGCCGGTTGAGCCGTCCGGCCGATACGAGCCGACTGTCCGAGCTGGACGAATATGCCGTCGAGCAGTCCCTTCAGCTGCGCGCGGCCTACCCCGACGC
>CAYWIN010000192.1:0-4127 GCA_964458365.1 uncultured Propionibacteriaceae bacterium | reverse complement strand
CCACCGTGATGTAGCTGTAGAGATTGCCCGGCGATGCCGAACGGCGAGCGAACTGATTGATGTTCAGCGCGACGAGCCCGATGGCCAGCACCGCGAACAGATAGGCGGCCCACGCACCGGCCCCAGCGGCGGCAAAAACCAGGGGGATGACCACGGTCGGGGTTGCAGTGGGAGCGATATTGGCGATGGATTGCCCGAGCACTTCGATGCCGGACAGCACGCCGCGTTTAAGACCGCGGCTTTCTTCGGCCACGGATGGTGAATCAGACATGAATGGTGTTCTCAGCTTCCTTCAATTCGGCGGCCGCTTGCGCAGCCAGCTGGTCGGCGAGGTCTTGGAGCCCGGCGTCGAGCTCCACGTTCAAGAAAGAGTTGGTGATGTTGTTTCCGATCATCACGATGCCGAATCCGATCAGCGCCACGATGCCTTCTTCGCCGTAGCGATCGACGAGGCGGGCAACCAGTTCGGGGTCGGAGCGATGCTGGCGGGTGAGCGATCGACCGAACTCGGCCAGATCGTTTTCCACCTCATCGAAGTCGCGTCCATTGATGTCCTCGCCACGCTCTTTCAGCGCGCGCCGGAAGTAGGTGGTGCACAGCAAACACTCGTTTTGGGTGGAGATCGCAAAGGAGTAGACCACGGCGCCGCGCTTGCCTACGATCCGCTCGATTTCTGCGTACAGCGGGTACCAGTTCATCAGTGCGTCGTAGCTGGGAAGGTGGTTGAGTAGCGCCCGCTTCATGTGGGTGGGTTCGGCGCCGGATCGCTCAATTTCGGCGTCCCAACGCTGCTGCCCATCCGGGCTGAGATCTTCGCGTGTGACGAGGTGTACGTGGGCCATGGTCGCTCCTTGCGTGCTGGGTTTTGGGTTCTGGTGACCCTCGCGACCGTGCTCAGTCCAGGATGTGGGTGCTGCGGTCGTGCCGATCACCGCGTCTCTTTCGCGGCGATCTGGGCCGAATTCAGGTCAGGCCGACATTCGACAGCGACACCCGCACAGGCGCACCCCAACCACCTGAGGGAAGAAACCCTCAGTGTGGTGGACGTGTGTATACCCGCGCATGCGACAGATGGTAGCGGATCCACCCCTCATTCGCGCAAATCGGCGGACTCAGGAACCGAAAAGTGCGCCCGGCAACCGGAGATGCAACTCAGCTCAGCGCAGATATAGCGCTCGCGCCGGACACAGTTTGACTGCCCGCTTGGCGGCGATCGTCCCCGCTTGGTCGTGCTCCAGAACCGGATAACCCCACTCATCCAGGCCGACGACGCCAGGCAAAAGTTGGGCACAAATGCCGTGCCCGGTGCACAGCGCACGGTCCACGGCGAGCTTTGACGGTTTAGGCGTATTGGACATCGATCCGAGTCCTTTCCATGTCGGACGGCCCGGAAGCTTCGGCTTCAAGACCCGGTCCGAAGACGCGCAATGCGGAACGGGCAAAGCGGGCCACTCCATCGGGATGGTGGCAGGCACCTCTGCCGCCAAAGAGGTCTAGGCGAGCGTCCAGTACCCGGCGAGTCAGCGGCGTCGGATCGGCGATGTAAGCCTCAAAACTGTCCGACAACGCGGGCAGACCGAACATGCACGGCCCGCATTGGCCGGCGGATTCGGCTGCGCCGCGCGCGATCATTGCCGAAGCAAAGCGAGGCCCGGAATTTGCCGGATCCCAGACGGTGATGATGCCCGGACCCAACGAGCCCCCGTAGGCCTTCATCGTCGGCGAGTCCCATGTGGCGTTGCGGGCTTCGTCGGC
Source organism: uncultured Propionibacteriaceae bacterium (assembly GCA_964458365.1). GTDB lineage: Bacteria > Actinomycetota > Actinomycetes > Propionibacteriales > Propionibacteriaceae > Propionicimonas. Next base: position 2,372 of record CAYWIN010000192.1, on the reverse strand, counting down.
GGTCAACACGATTCCACCCAGACCTCCGACACCCACATGCCGTATTGCGGGGTGAAGTCCCCCAGCAAGATTCAACAGCCGCATCAACGAGTCACCTGCCGCAGTTTCGTAAACCCCGGGGATGCGGACAGCGCCGCCGACCGCCATCAGGCGCGGGCCAGGCTCGTCGACGGTGCCGAAGGACCGGAACCACTCGGCACCGCGATGATGCACTTGGCTTACCCGCCACACCGTTTCGGCGTTCAACACAACCGTCGGCTTGATTCGTTTGCCTTGCGAGGTGCGTCCACCAAAGACGAAGGGCGCACGTTTGGTCAGCGGACGAGCCGTACCGCCGTGCATCAAAGAGATCAGCGAGGTTTCCTCGGAGGAGACATATCGATCCGGCACCACCAGTGTGGGCAGCCCCGCCGCTTTGAGTCGATGCAGCGTGCTTGATCCGCGATGCGCGGCATAGATCGGACGTGAATGACCCGCCCCCGTGATCAGGCCTGCGCCGTCGATGAGTTCGTCGAGGTGGTTGGCCACCACCCAGCCGTCTTTAGCCGCACCAATCTCACCATCGCAGGCGTTGACGATTAGCCGGGCACCGTTCTCCCTGGCGGCTTTGACCTTGATCGCACTGGGAAAGGCGGCCCCACCACGTCCGGTCAGTCCGGCTTCGGTGAGTTGTTGAATGATGTCACTCATGACCACTCCTGGATATCGATTTGTTGACGCCGATAGCGGTCGGCAAAGCTGGTCGCGATCCGCCAGCTGATGAGAAGGCCTCCGGCTACTCCGCAGGCAACGGTGATGAGCCGCAGGACGGGCTGGTCGGCAGTTCCCATCAGGTAGCCGTGAACCAAGGCCACCGCCCACATGGCGTAGGTCGCCCAGTGGATTCCACGCCAGAAGCGCTCGGGGATTCGGTGCCGCAACACGCTGGTGGCAACGATCGCGATCAGAAGGTCCACGCCGAGCGTTCCGAAGCCAACCAGGACGGTTTCGTAGCCCGATACGAACGGCACCACGGTGGCCAGCCAGCCAATATCGACGTAGCCGTCACTGATTGCGGTCACGATGTGGGCGGCTAAGAAGACCAGCATTCCCAGGGAGAGCCAGCGGTGCACTCCCATGGCCACCGTGGCGCTGTGCCCGTGTGGGCGTCGGCGTCCCGCGGTGATAACGCCCAAGATGACGACAATGGTCAGCAGAATCATGCTGACGACCCCGGTTGCCCGAGATAGGTACCACAGCGCTGAACCGGTCATTGGCGTTTCCCTTCGTTTTCTGATTGCGGGTCTGGCCAATCGCCGACGTATTCGGCGCGACCGTTCAGGCGTTCCAGGCGGGCCGGAATGTGATGGCGTTCCAACCATTCCGGGGCGGCTTCACCGAGAACCAGCGCCGCGGTGGAAGCCGTGTTTGCTTCGAGTGCGGTTTGCGCCACGCAGGTCACCTGACCCCACACTCGTTGGACGACTTGGCCTGTGCGCGGGTCGATGATGTGGTTTGCCGTGCCGGTATCGGTGATCCAGGTGCGACGTTGGGTGGACGACGTGGCGATGGCCTGGTTGGTGATGGCCACGGTCTGACGCAGCGTGCCGTCGGCAGCTTCCACGCCCACGCTCCAGCCACCGTCGGGCACCTCACCGCTGGTGGCAATGTCGCCGCCGAGGTTCACCAGGAACCCGCCGGACAGGCTGAGCAGGAGCGTCCGAGCGATGGCGTCGGCTGCGTGGGCTTTTGCGCTAGCGCCGAAGTCAAGCACGGTGCCTTGGGGCGTACTCACTCGCCCATGGCGGGAGATGTGAATGCGCTCCCATCCGGGGACCGGGGCAACGCGGCGGGTGTAGGTCGGCCGGTCTCGCACCTGGTCAAGGTCGTAGTCATAGCCTGCGGCAATCAGTGCTGAGCCGACGGTGAAGTCGACCAGGCCGTCGCTGATTCGTGCCGCATGCTGGGCGGCCCGCAGATAGTCCAGGAACAGCGGCGAGGGGTAGGCGCCGGCATCAGAGTGTTGTGCGGCGTCAGCCAGCAAGATGACTTCGGAGTCGGGGCGAAATCGCGAGCAGGCCTCGTCAACCGCAGCAAGGTGCGCTTTGGCCACCTCCAGAGCGCGCGCCTGCGTTTCCGGACGGGTCACCCAGATCTCGTGAGTGGTCCCGATTGCCCGGAAACTGTTCGCGGCTTCGGTGGCTTGGATCATTGCTCTCAAGAACCTTTCGTGCTGGTCTTTGGTGCTTTGGTGGTCTTTTTCGGGGCGGTGGTCTTCTTCACCGTGGTGGTCGTCTTGGCGGCGGTTTTTCTTGCCTTGGTGGTCTTCTTAGCCTTGTGTTCTGATTCGTCGTCATCGTGTGTTGACGGTGTTGAGGTGGGTGTGGGGATGG
>CAYWIN010000191.1:2125-4131 GCA_964458365.1 uncultured Propionibacteriaceae bacterium | reverse complement strand
CCAACCCAGAACCGCCATCCACAACAGGAGACCGGGAAAGCGTGTCGCCACCGCAACCAGCGCCAGTCCCGCCGCAGCCACAGCCACACCAGCGATCACAATCTGATCTCGACGAATGCGCAGCCATGGCCGCGATTGCAGCCACGAACCCGTCGCCCAACCCACCGAGCCCACCGTCAGCGCCAGCCCAGCGATCGGCAAGTCGAGTCCTCCCCTTTCGACCAGCATCAGCGTGAGGAAGGTTTCGGCCCCGAAGAAAGCTCCGGTCGACAACATGCGGACGTTGACCGTTGCGGCAAGGCCAGAACCCGTCAACCGGTATCCCCGAGGGAGCAATGCGGGCAGCCCGACCAGCAACAGCCCAAGGCCCAAAGCCGCCCACAAAAGCGACCACCACACCAAGTGCTGCCCGGCAATCTGTATCAACGCAGCACCCGCGCCCACCATGGCCGCCGCGAGCAGTACCGGCACCCGCGATGTCTTCTCACCACGCTGCTCTTCCAGGAGCGGGCCCAGGTCGGCCCGACGCAAAGGTCCCAGAATCAGTGCGCCCCCAATCGCCATCACCGGAAGCACCGAATAGAAGACCCAATGCCAGCTGAAGGCGGTACTCAACCAGGCAGCGATCACCGGCCCGACGAAGGCGGGCATCATCCACGCCACCGACATCCAGGTCATCAGCACCGGCCGTTCCTTGGGCTCAAAGAGCCGGGCAACCAGGACCATCACCGCCAGATTCATCGTCCCGCCGCCCAGACCTTGGACGAACCGTCCCAGAATCAACACCATCATGGTTGGTGCCGAGCCGGAGATCACCAAACCCAGCGCAAAGACCGCGAATCCGATCACCAAGGGAAGACGAGGCCCGAACCGGTCGCTGGCTCGGCCCGATGCAACGATGGCAAAGACTTGCGCAATCATGAACGCACTGAACGACCAGGCATACAGATCCATGTCGCCGAGGTCTTTGGCGGCTTTCGGCATCGCAGTCACCACGGCGATCGCTTCGAAAGCGATCGCGACCACGCAGAGCAGCAACCCCACCACCAGGCCACGGCGGGCCACGGCCCCCGACATCGTCGTCCGGTTGGGCATTGATTCACCTCACCTCTGCAGGACCTGGGCCGAAAACGCGATAACAGGTCCGCGACGAACGAGCCTAGCAGCGCGACTCGGCTGGATTGAGAAGAAAATATGGGTACGGTGGGGGCCCAGGAGGACCGATGAGCACAGAGCAACCGCAGACGGTAACGATCGTCAAAGAACGCACCGAAGAGCGCACTTTCCCGGTGCCGGACGAAGGCGACCGCGAGCGCTTTTCCCACTATGTCCCCAAAGCGAAGCTCACCGAAGCCATGGTGATGGGTACTCCCGTCATCGCCCTGTGCGGCAAAGTGTGGGTGCCCTCCCGGAACCCCGATCGCTTTCCGGTTTGCCCGGAATGCAAAGAGATCTGGGAATCCATGCGCGGCGAGGGCGAGTAACCCTCAACGAAGCGTAAACACAGCCCTCGGCCTCACTTAGGATGTTGGCCATGGCCAACAAGACGCTGATTGTGCTTCGCCATGCGAAGTCATCCTGGCAGACCACCGAAACCGATCAGCTTCGCCCCCTGTCTGAGCGTGGCGAGCGAGATGCCATTGCCGCAGGCGAGATCCTGGCCGACTACGACCTCGACTTGGTCCTCGCCTCCACCGCAACCAGAGTGCAACTCACCTGGGAAGGCGCAGAGGACGGCGGCGCCGAATGTGATGACGTCCAGTCCGTTTCATCCATCTATCAGGCGTGGCCTGACCATCTCTTGGCGCTGCTACGCGAGCTTTCCGACGACGAAGAGACGGTGCTCCTGATCGGACACCAACCTGCCTTGTCAGAGTTGATTCTGAGGCTGGCCCAACCCAATGAACTCACCGAGCGGGTCGCGAAGAAATTCCCCACATGCGGACTTGCCGCCCTCACCTTCGGCGGAGAGTGGAAGGACCTCGCGGACGGGAAAGCCACCCTGG
>CAYWIN010000191.1:0-2115 GCA_964458365.1 uncultured Propionibacteriaceae bacterium | reverse complement strand
GAGGCCCGGATGCCGTAGTACTGGGGCTGGCTTCACCGACCAGCCCCAGTTTTGCTCCTTACCCGTGACAGTTTTGCCTTCGCCCATGCCACCAAGCCGATACCGCCCTCCAAGCGCCCCGGCTGCCCCGACGCTTCTCCCACACCAGGTCTGCGCTGGCGCACCATCGAGAGCTGAGCCGGACCGCACCGTCGACCCACCGGGGTGACGGTGCGGGAACGGAGCTCAGTAGCGGTACAGCTCACTCTTAAAGGGCCCGTCGACCGCAACACCCAGATAGGCAGCCTGTTCCTCAGTGAGGGTCGACAGGCGGACACCAAGCGCATCCAGGTGGAGCCGAGCCACATACTCGTCAAGCTCCTTGACCAAGGTGTGCACACCGATCGGGTACTTCTCGGTGGCGGTAAACAGCTCGATCTGAGCCAACACCTGGTTGGCAAACGAGGTGCTCATCACGAAGGACGGGTGTCCGGTGGCGTTGCCCAGATTCAGCAGGCGTCCCTCGCTGAGCACGATGATCGAATGACCGTCGGCGAAATTCCACCGGTCGACCTGCGGCTTGATGCTGGTCTTGCTGACGCCGTCCAACTGGGCGAGTCCAGCCATGTCGATTTCGTTGTCGAAGTGCCCAATGTTCCCCACGATGGCGAGGTGCTTCATCCGGGACATCTGCGCAGCGGTGATCACCTTCAGGCATCCAGTCGCAGTGATGAAGATGTCGGCCTGCTCGACCACATCGTCCAAGGTGGCAACTTGATAGCCGTCCATGGCCGCTTGCAGCGCACAAATCGGATCGACCTCGGTGACGATGACACGGGCACCCTGACCGGCCAGTGATGAGGCACAGCCTTTGCCCACATCGCCGTAGCCGCACACCACCGCCGTCTTCCCACCGATGAGGACGTCCGTAGCACGATTCAAGCCGTCGACCAGCGAATGACGGATGCCATACCGGTTGTCGAACTTCGACTTGGTAACCGCATCGTTGACATTGATTGCCGGGAAGAGCAACGCATGACGACGCTCCATATCGATCAGGCGATGCACGCCAGTGGTGGTCTCCTCGCTGACCCCAAAAATGCTGTGCGCGATCGACACCCAGTCCAGCTTCGACGCCCGAAGTGTGTCCAACAAGACGGCCCACTCTTCGGAGTCGTCCACCTCTGCCGCGGGGACCGCGCCGGCCGCGGCATATTCCACCGCTTTGTGCACCAGCATGGTGGCGTCTCCCCCATCATCGAGGATCAGATTCGCCCGCTCCTGACCCCAGTCGAAGATCTGCTCAGCACACCACCAATACTCGGTCAGGCTTTCGCCCTTCCACGCGAAAACTGACGCCCCTTGCGGATCTTGTGCCGTACCTTTTGGTCCCACCACAACGGCGGCGGCCGCTTCGTCCTGGGTTGAGAAGACATTGCACGAAGCCCACCGCACGCGGGCCCCTAGCTCCACCAAGGTTTCGATCAGGACGGCAGTCTGGACGGTCATATGCAGCGATCCGGCAATCCGGGCGCCATGCAGCGGTTGAGCGTCGCGATAGCGCTCGCGTAGGGCCATCAACCCCGGCATCTCATGTTCTGCCAGGGTGATCTGCTCACGTCCAAAATCGGCCAGGGCCAGGTCTGCAACTCGAAATTCCACGCCTGAACCTTACGCGTACCGGCGCACCAACACCCACTTGGCCAGGTACGCCGAGGGTTGGGTGCAATAGCATCGAGGCTCACTCAGTATGGAGGGGGCAGCGTGGATAACTGTGGCGCCGAAGTCAGCATCGTCGGTATCGGCCAGGTACCGGTGGTTGCCGCCAGCGAGCTGAGCTTGCGACAACTGGGAGCCGAAGCGGTCAAACGCGCACTGGCTGACGCCGGAGCCGATCATGCCGATGCGCTCTTTGTGGGCAACATGCTCGCCGACGAGCTTCAAGGCCAAAAGCACCTCGCCGCTCTGATCGCCGACGAGGCGGGACTGCGCTGGGCTGAAGCTCTTCAAGTTCGGGCCGCCACCGCCACTGGGGCCGCCGCACTTCGGATGGCCTACCTGGCGGTGGCCTCCGGCCAGGCGGATGTCGCAGTGGCACTGGGCGTGGAGAAAATGAGCACGGATCGCGATCAAGTG
>CAYWIN010000190.1:0-4192 GCA_964458365.1 uncultured Propionibacteriaceae bacterium | reverse complement strand
CCGCCCCTGACCAGAAAGCCACCGAGGATTACATCTCCGGCCGCTTCGGATAAAGCCGCACGTTTTCGTCGGCCCTTTAAAATGCAGCTGTGAGTCTTCCCGGTTGGTATCCCGATCCTGGCGGCCAGCCCGGCAAGTTCCGCTATTGGGACGGTCGAGGCTGGTCCAGTGCGCTGACCTCAAACCCGGCTACCCCAGCTCCTGCGCCATCTGGGGCGTCCGCTGCTTCGCCTTCGCGCGTTGGGTCGTCTCGCCGGTGGTGGATGGCCGGAATCGCTGTGGTCTTGGTGGTGGGCCTGCTGATTTGGGGCTTGGCCACTGTTGTGCCTGGCCTGATCGCAGGCACCGGGCAGACCCAGTGGGGCAATCCGGGGAAGCAGGCAATATGCCCGCAACCAGGAAAGGCCGCGACCGCCACCCCGAAGGCGAAGAGCGGTTCCCAGGTGGCATCCGGACACCTTTCGTACCCGCAGTTGGGTGCCCCCTGGGGGGCCCCACAACACGAACCGCGGATGCCATTCGCGACCAATGCCCAAGAACAGACGGCTATCGACCAGAAGGACTACGGCGGCGCGGGCGTCAGTTGGGTCTCGCAGGTCTCAATCGCCGACATCACCTCGGGGGATGGATTCGCCAGCAACAAGGCGGCGGCCGAACAGATCCTCGCTTGCTCTCTCGGCATCTTCTATTCCGACACAGTGGTCACCAAAAAGATCCTTCGCTCGACCGCCACGACCGTCGACGGACACCAGGCTTGGCTGCTGGAGGCACAGCTGTCTTTTTCTATCCCTGGTCTGAAAGCCACCAGCGAACGCCTCCAGGTGGTTGTGGTGGATGTGGATCCCAAGAGCCAGGTCTTTGGCCTGTTCTTTTCATCGGTACCCAATACCGAGCCCGCCCGGCTCGTTGACGTCGCTAAGACCCTGAACAACCTCAAAGTGGTCGGCTAGTTCATCAACGAATGAGCTGCGGGTGCGCGGCAGAACTTGACGCCAACGCCCGAACTCGGATCCAGGCCAATCGCCGGTGCTGCTTTTCCGCCCGCAGCACCAGCGATTCGCCGATAATGAGCCACTCACCGAAGCGAAGCGGGCGGTGCTCCCGCCGCCCATTCGTGAGTTCCCATTCCGAGAAGGGAATGTGCCAAGGCCCCTCGCGAGCCAACGTCTGCCGCCGCACAGTGGTGACGAAGGCCGCCTCATCCGCCTGAATGCGTCCTTCGACACAGGCCCTTCAGATACGCGAGGGTACGACCGGAACCCCCTGCACATGAGAACGTCGTTCGCGCATTCTCATGAACCGGACAAAGTCGTGCACCAGGCTCAGTGGGTATCGAGGTCCAAAAGGGCGTTCTCGACGACTTCACTCAGCGCTGGGTGGATCCAATGCTGGCCCTGGGCCACCGTCGTCACATCCGTGCCCAGGCTGATCGCTTGCACCAGCGACTGAATCAGGATCGACGCCTGGGGCCCGATGATGTGTGCGCCCAGCAACTGACCCGTGCCGCGTTCGGCGATCACTTTGACGAAGTGATCCTCGTCTTCCATGGCCCAACCATAGGCAACCCCACCGTAGTCACAAACACCCACGCAGTAGTCCAGGCGCTGCTCCTGGCATTGGGCCTCAGTCAAACCCACCCAAGCAACCTGGGGACCGGAAAAGATCGCCTGCGGAATATGTCGGTGGTAGGCACGAATCGGATCATTCGGGTTGAGCAGGTTATGCCGCACGACCTGCGCCTCATGGTTGGCTACGGGACGCAGTTGCCAGGGCGAACTCACGTCGCCGAGAGCGAAGATGCCCTCGGCCGTCGTCCGCTGGAAGTCGTCGACCGTGACACGTCCGGTGGTTGGATCGACGTCGACCCCGGTGCGATACAGATCCAACGTGTCGGCATTCGACACTCGCCCGGTGGCAATGAGCAGGTGTTCGGCACTGAACGAATACTCGATCCCATCGTCGTCGACCGTGCCCACCTCAACACCGTGGGGGGCGTCCTCCACCCATGCCAGGTGCTGTCCCAATCGGAGCATCACCCGCTGGCTGAGCAAAGAGGCGAACCGGTCAGAGATCGCCTGGTCGCAGTGTCGCAGCACCTCAGCTCCGCGATGCAACACAGTGACCTCGGTGCCAAAGGCGGAAAAGATGTGGGCAAATTCTGCGGCGATCGCTCCGCCGCCGACAATGATCAACGATGACGGCAACGCATCCAAGCGCATGATCGAGTCCGAGGTGTGGATGCGTCCTCGCAGCGCGGGATTGTCCAGCCCCGGTATCTGCGGAATCTTGGGCCGTGACCCTGCAGCAATGACAAAGCGGTCTGCGGTGAGATCGCGGCCCGCGACCCGCAACACATTTCGCCCAATGAAGCGCCCACGGTCCCGGAGGATCGTGACATTGGGCTGAGTCATCCAGAAGCCTTCGGCCGACTCAGCAAGGGGGTCGATCCGACCAAAGACACGGTCTCGCATTGCCAACCAATCGACCGAAAGGTCGCCGGAATGGACACCGAATCGCGCCGCACCACGGACCGTTTGAGCCACATCGGCAGCGTAGGAAAACATCTTTGTGGGGATGCACCCGACGTTCAGGCAGGTGCCCCCGAACCACTCTTGGCCGTCGACCAATGCCACTCGCCAGTCGGCAAAACGCGGCGTGATCATCGCATTTCCCGCCCCCGAACCGATCACGCAAAGGTCGAAGTCAGCCATGCCTTCATCTTTCCACGTCGATCAGGACCGACAAGCCCACCGCAGGCCGGGTTACGCTCCAGGTCGAAAGCGACGCTTTTTGGCCGGCAACAAGTCCCGCGCCGGCTCGGCGTAGGACACGGTGGGACGCTCCGCGCCGTCGAAGGTGAACGTCGTCACGCTCGCTAAACGCGTTTCGCGCTTGCGCGGATCATGAACGACGGATCGGCCTTCGGCCCAGCTGCGGGCCATCCAAATCGGAAGCTCGTGAGCCACGATGAGTACTTCACCACCATCGGCATGCTCGGCGGCGTCGGCGAGAGCTTCCTTCATCCGGGCGACGATGGACTGGTAGGACTCACCCCAACTGGGACGCAGCGGGTTACGCAGCGCCCACCAGCTCGTCGGTTTGAGCAGCAACTGGTTGTACTTACCGAATGACTGGCCTTCGAAGGTGTTCGCCGCCTCAATCACCCGTTCTTCGGTGTGAACGGGCAGCTCCGGGTGCCCAGCGGCGATCGGAGCCATCGTCTCTTGGGCCCGCTGAAGCGGCGAGCACGCCAAGTACACCAGTGGGGCATCAGCAAAGTACTCACCCAAGCGATTGGCCATCTGATGGCCGAGATCCGACAGCCCGTACCCGGGCAGCCGCCCGTAAAGGACGGATTCGGGGTTGTACACCTGTCCATGCCGTACCAGGTGGACGATTCTGGGTGCCATCGGTCTCCTCGTCTTGATGTCGAGCCCAGTCTAGGCATGAGAATCGGGTCCGAAACATTCAAGACTGCGCGCCCCCACCGCCCAGAGGTTTGAGCCATGGCACGTCGACAAGGATTCATCGGATTCGTCACCGTACCCTTGACCGACGCCTTGGCCTTCTATTGAGATCTCGACGCTCGACACACTGGCAAGACCTCACCCTGGGACGCCTTCTGGGGACAGCGCTATGCCACACTCATCGGCCCGGACGGCAACGCCGTCGACCTCTTCGCACCGCTACCGAGCTGAGTCGGGGTCCGGCCCCAATAGCGGGCCCGCTCATAGTTCTGCCTTCGGGTAGCCCACAACGACGTTTCCCGCTAGGGAAAACGTCGAAGTGATGTGAAGCTACCGGTGGTCACAACAAGCCGGTAGCCGATGGCGACTTACTTGCCGGCGCGACGGCGCTGGATACGCGTGCGCTTCAGCAGCTTGCGGTGCTTCTTCTTCGCCATCCGCTTACGGCGCTTCTTGATGACCGAACCCACTAGCAGGACCTCTTTCGATTCCACCCCGGTCGGGGCGGCAAGTTTCGCTGGCTCAAGGCTGCTGAACAACCTCGACGAATCCGGCTGGCCAATCCAGCCGACGCACGATCTTACTTCACGGGGACCGCAGGGCTGAAATCAGCCAGCCTGGTAGAACGCACCGCGCAGATAGGCGTCCACTGCACGCTCGGGAACCCGGAAGTTTCGGCCGAATCTCACGGCCTCCAGATCGCCAGAATGGATCAACCGGTACAC
>CAYWIN010000189.1:0-4209 GCA_964458365.1 uncultured Propionibacteriaceae bacterium | reverse complement strand
GAACCTAGACTGACGGAACCAGAATCCGGCGGGCTGCCAATTACCCCATACCCCATCGTCTATCAGCAGTCACTGCAACCGGATCACGGCCCTTGTGCCACTCATAGACTTGCTGGCCCGGTAAGGCCAGCGACGGATCACTTTACCGGAGGCGCGGGGACGCGATCAAACCGGACTCGGGGGTAAGCGTCGCAAGTTTCATCTTCCGCCCAACCCACCACGCGGCGGCAGCAAATCCGGCGAAGGAAAGGATGGCCAGGATCAGCGCTGGCCATTCGATGGCGCGGTCGGTGTACACCTTCACGACCGTTCCCGAATAGGTCGCGAACCCGTAAACAATCAGGTTGTTCACCACATGCGCAGCAATGCTCGCTTCCAAGCCACCGGTCTTGACCACCAGCCAGCCGGACACCAAACCGAAAGCCAACGGGTAGATGAACGCCTCCAGATTCGGGATCGGATGCACCAGTGCGAAAACCAAGGCCGAACCGATCACACCGGCCCAGGTCGGGTACTGCCGTGCCATCCAATCCGCGGTCCGCGTCCATTTTCCGGCAGGGGCCTCCTTGCGGTGGGCATCTGCTGCGGTCAGCGATATGGCCTGCATCAGATAACCGCGGAAGAAATACTCCTCGCCTGCCGCTTGCAGCGGAGTGGTGAGCAGTACCGCGACCAGGTACCAACCCCATTGCGGCTCAGGGTTGGGCGCCCAGGATTGCCCGATCCGTGACAAGGCCCACACCCCGCCCAGCACAACGGCCGCAACCAAGAAGGCCGCAAAGGCGTAGCGCCACCGGAACCCGGGCTGGACCGAATGCAACCAGTGCGGATGGAAGCGGTGAATCACCACGACCAGACCCAGCGAGACCAAGATCATTGACCCTGCGCCAAGGTGGGTGGCGAACATCCCGGCAGGAATCGCAAAGACCCGGGCCGCCGTGGCATACGCCAGCCAGTCGCCCGGTGAACCAGACGCCAAATACGTCACCTGAAGCACCAGTGCGGCAATCAGACCTGGCACCCAGTAGAGCAGGAAGAGGCCAAGCATGGCTCCACCGATTCCCAGGAATATCTGGCGGACACCGGCGAAGCGGGAATCTGACATCCGCAGGGATTGCGGATAGGGAACCTCGCTGGGCGGCTCGTAGCGCACCCAGCTGCGAAGAAAACGACCCGCCATCATTGCTCCTCGGCGACGACCATATTGGTCAGTGTTCCGATTCCCGACACCGTCACGCTGACCGAATCGCCAGGCTTCATAGGACCGATCCCGGCCGGAGTCCCCGTCAGGATCACATCACCGGGCAGCAGCGTGGTGAACGCCGAAAGGTGAGCGATGAGTTCGGGAATCGAATGCACAAGTTGGGCGGTATTGCCGCTTTGCCGTACCTCGCCATTCATCGTGGTGGTGACATCCAGCTGTGCGGCTTCGGACAGCTCAATGTGCGTGGCGATCCATGGCCCCAGCGGACAAAAAGTGTCAAAGCCCTTGGCCCTCGTCCACTGATCGTCGTTGTTCTGCAGATCCCGTGCGGTCACATCATTGGCCACCGTGTAACCAAAGATCACCTCCGCAGCGCGGTCCACCGGCACCCGGCGGCAGATCCGCCCAATCACCACTGCCAGCTCACCTTCGTAGCTCAAGTTGGTGGTCTCTTCGGGATACACGATGGGCTCACCGGGCCCAATCACCGAAGTGTTCGGTTTCAGGAACACCAGCGGCGTGGCTGGCACCTCCACTCCCCGCTCGGCGGCGTGATCGGCATAGTTCCGTCCGATTCCCAGCACTTTGCTGCGCGGAATGATCGGCGCGACCAGCCTCACGTCAGCCAATGGCAACCGCTCACCGGTGTAATGCACCGGTCCGGCCAACGGATCACCAGAGACCACCGCGATGGTGTCGGGGTTAGGTCCTTGGTCTTCGGCGAGTTCGACGACCCCGAAGGTGGGGTCACCTTGGGCCACAAATCTGGCAATACGCATGGCGCTCACCCTAGCCGTCACAGCCGGATGCGTTACACCAAGACGACTCTATGAAGCGGCCCCCGTCCGGAACACAATCTGCTCTCGGGACGGGGGCCACCTGCCTGGTAGTGACTCAGACCAGGCTTGGACGCATGGTCGCCAAATCTGCACCCACGGTGCTGGTCGGGCGAAGCCCAAACTCGGAGACCAAAACGTCCAGGACTTCCGGGGAAACAAAGCCCGGCAGTGTTGGCCCCAGGTAGATGTTCTTCACTCCCAAAGCCAGCAGCGTCAGCAGCACACAGACGGCCTTCTGCTCGTACCACGACAGCACCAAAGAAAGCGGCAGATCATTGATGCCTACCCCGAAGGCTTCCGCCAAGGCACTAGCCACCTTGACCGCGGAGTAGGCGTCATTGCACTGCCCCATGTCCAGCAGTCGCGGAAGGCCGCCGAGGGTGCCCAGTTGCAGGTCATTGAACCGGAATTTTCCGCACGCCAGTGTCAGAACCACTGAGTCGTCGGGCGTGTTCTCGACAAGTTCAGTGAAGTAGTTTCGCCCGTGCAGCGCTCCATCACAGCCCCCCACCAAGTAGATGTGCTTCAGATCTCCGGCTTTGATGGCGTCGACGACCACGTCGGCCACGCCCAGCACCGCATTGTGGCCAAACCCGGTCGTCAACTCGGTGCCGCCGTTGATCCCACTGAAAGACCTCGCTGCAGGCCAGCCGCCCAGTTCTTTGGCCTTCGTGATCACCGGCGAGAAATCCTTGATGCCGTCGGTACCGGCATCAATATGTGACAGGCCCGGATGAGCAACCACGGCAGTGGTGAAGATGTTGTCCGCGTATGACGGCAACGGCGGCATCAGGCAGTTCGTCGTGAACAGGAACGCTCCCGGCACCCCAGCGAACTCCTTGCGCTGGTTCTGCCAGGCCGTTCCGAAGTGCCCCTTCAGGCAGGAGTACTTCGCGAGTTCGGGATATGCGTGCCCGGGCAGCATTTCACCGTGGGTGTAAATCGACACCCCTTCGGGTTCGCACTGCTCGGCCAGCATCTTCAAGTCATGCAAGTCATGGCCAGTGACCACAATGAACGGCCCCGGCTGCACCTCCATGCTCACGTTGACCGGCGCCGGATGGCCATAGGAGGAGGTATTGGCGGTATCCAGCAGCTCCAAGCAGCGGAAGTTCACCATCCCAAAGTCATGCAGGAGTTCCAGCCAGCGCTCAACCCGGTGAGATCGTGAGCTTTCGGCCAGGCCACTGACCAGCCAGCTGTTTACTTCGGCATCGTCGAAGCCCAACACGTGGGCGTGGTAGGCGTAGGCGGCCATCCCACGCAAACCCAAGACCAGCAATGCTCGCAAAGACGCCTCCGCATCCTGGTCGGTGAAGATCGACTCTGGGCCACCGATGGCCTCCAGCGTGACCTCCTCCCCGCCATCGAATCCCGACCGGGTGGCCGCGATCCGATCGGCCATCGCCGTACAGGCTTCTGCGTCGAAACTCACATTGGTCACCGTGGTGAACAAGGCCTCTGTGAACATCAACGCCAGTTCGGCCTCACGTCCACTTCCTTCCGCAACGACGGCGAGCTTCATGAGCTCATAGGTAATCCGATCTTGCGCATCGGACGTCGGCACGTCCTTGCCACAGTTGCTGATGTCGACGCAGGCCCGTCCGCCTAGTGTCTGTTCGCATTGAAAGCAAAACATGCCCATCGTGAGAAGCCTTTCGAGTTCGGGCGAATGCGCCGATACATCGGCGCTGAACGTGTGACACGCTAGATTCGTTGCCGCCCGGAGTCTGTTGCCCGGGCAACACTTTGGAGGCCGATTTGTCCACAGACGCTGCCGACGACGGTCAAGCCTTCGCCGCGTCAATCCTGGGCAAGGGCTTTGCCCCCGAAGACCTGTCCGCCCTCATCAACCACGGATATCTTCGACTCAGCGTCCACCCCACCGGCACCGTCCTGGCTCATCGTGCCGAACCGCAACGAGACTTTTCCGTGGTCTTGTCCGGGCGCATTCAGGTCGTGCGGACGCGCTCTGATGGCAGTCGGCACATCATCGACGTGGTCGGGCCCGGGGGCGCCTGCGGCGCGGTGACGGCATTTGCCCCCACACCCCGCTGGCCCGCTGACGTCCATGCGGCCAGCGCTGTCCGGCTGGCCGCGGTCGATGTCCGCCAGTTGATGGCGGCCGACGATCCCGAGCCCATGCGTCAACGGCTCCTCCAAAAC
>CAYWIN010000188.1:0-4224 GCA_964458365.1 uncultured Propionibacteriaceae bacterium | reverse complement strand
GCTTGAATGCCTCGCGGCTTTTCGGGTCGCGCTTTCGCCGACGCCCTAGGCTTTGCATGATGGAAGTGCGTGAACTGCTTTTTCCGCCGGGGGCGACTCGACACGACTGGGTGCTCGATGCAACGCTCGCCGGTGCCATTGCGCTGTTCACAATTCCGCCCTACAGCCTCTTCGGCGCCGGAGATGCCCGCAGCACCGCGCAGGTGATTGCCGCATCGTTAATGGTTCTTCCGGTCGTGTTGCGTCGGCATTCGCCCATGTTGATGCTGGCGGGCGTCACCCTCGCCGGGCTGGTGCAAATGGTGGTCTCCGACCAGCCAATGGCCACCTTGGCTGTGATTCCCGTGGTCGCTTTCACGATGGCCCGTTGGATCCCTGGTCACGAAGCGCGCCTGGTGGTCTTCATCGGGGCAATCGGTTCCGTGTTGGGTCCAGTGCGATGGATCATCGACGATCCGGCATATCTCAGTTTGCGCTCGCTGGTGTCACTCGTTCTTGCCTGGTTCGTCTGCATGGGGTTGGTGATCACCCCCTACGCCATCGGGCGGCGGGTGCGGGAATCCTTTGAGGCAGATCAGGATCGACAAGAGGCTTCCGAGGAGAGGTATCAGCGCCTGCTCGCCGAGCGAGAGCAGCAGGCACGGTTGGCTGAGTCTCGGGCGCGTGCTCAGATCGCGCGGGAGTTGCATGACATCGTGGCCCATTCGCTTTCGGTGATGATCGTCCAGGCTGAAGGTGGACGTGCGGTGGCCGCCAAGAAACCAGAGGCCGCCAAGCAGGCGTTGACCGTCATTGCCGAAACTGGCCGTGAGGCACTCAGTGAAATGCGGCGGATTGTGGGTGTGCTCCGAGAGGACCCGGCCGAAGCGGAAGCTGACTTCGCTCCGGCGCCCACTTTGGGGGACATCCCGGACTTGGTGGGACGGGCTTCCGACCGGGCGTCACTGGCCGTTCGAGGTCAGCCGCCCAGGGTGTCGGCCGCGCTGGCACTCACCGCTTACCGTGTGGTGCAAGAAGCGCTAACCAACTTCTTGAAGCATGCCGGGCCGGAGGCTACCGCCCAGGTCACCATCACCTACGGGCAGCAAGACATCACCATCGACGTTTTCGATAACGGCACCGGGGTGGAAGTGCACTCCACCGATTCGCCAGGGCACGGGCTTCAGGGGATGAATGAAAGGGTTGCCTCGATGGGCGGAACCTTGATCACGCGGGCCCGTCCGCAAGGTGGTTTCCAAGTCACGGCGGTACTTCCGCTGCAGAGCAATCAATGAAGGGGCGACCATGAGTCCGATCAGGGTTTTTCTCGCAGATGACCAGGAACTGGTGCGCAGTGGTTTCCGAATGCTGATCGAAGCCGAGGACGATTTGCAGGTCGTTGGTGAAGCCGCTGATGGCGCCGCGACCATCGAGATGGTCCGCCGCATCCCGACTGATGTAGTGCTGATGGACATTCGGATGCCGGTGCTCGATGGCGTCGAAGCAACCCGCAGAATCGTGGCAGATGACCTGCCCACCCGCGTCTTGGTCCTGACCACCTTCGATTTAGACGAGTACGTCTTCTCCGCACTGAAGGCTGGCGCGTCGGGATTCATGTTGAAAGACGCCCGTCCCGACGACCTGTTGAATGCGATCCGCACGGTCGCCAGCGGCGAAGCGGTGATGGCCCCATCGGCCACCCGGCGCCTGCTCGACCATGTCGTACCCACCTTGCCCACCAACCCCGACGGGGAAGACCCGCGACTAGACCTCCTCACCGACCGGGAGCGTGAGGTCTTGGTGGAAATCGCAGCCGGAGCCACGAACGCTGAGATCGGCGCCCACCTGTACATGGCCGAAGGAACGGTAAAGACCCACATCGGTCGACTGCTGTCGAAACTTCAATGCCGGGACCGGGTGGGGCTGGTCCTCTTCGCCTACGAGACTGGGCTGGTCCGCCACAGTTGAATCGGCTGTCGTAGAAGCCGGCGTCCAGGCCGGAAAGGTCGAGCCTCAGAAGGCAATCCGAGCGATCAACACGTCCGGATTGTGGCGGAAATCTTCGATGTTGAGCTGCTTCGAACTCAGCGCTTCCAAGGTTTCGGTCAATGCCGTGTTTACCGGCGTAGGCACACCGAGCCGTTGCCCTTGCTCAGCCACCGCACCGTTGAGATAACGCACTTCGGTGCGACCCCGGCCAGAGTGAAGGTCAATGTGGAACGACGGCATCTTGTCACCACGGCCCGAACCCAGCGCCTTGGTCAAAGCAGGCTGCGCTATCACCCGAGGTAGCCGCTGCGCGGCAAAAGCCAACGCCCGAACCGGCGTGCCGGGGAGATCCACCGGACGCACCCCGAGGGCAGACATCACCGACAAGCACTCACGCAAGGTGGCGATCTCTAGCCGGTACGTGCGCCGATCGGCAAAGAGCTCAGCCACAGTTTGGTCAAGAATCGCCGAGGTGGCATTGCCGGTCAGATTCGTCAGCAGCTTCGACCACTTCATCGCCAGCGGCTCGGGGTATCCGACTGCATTCAGCCCAGCCGAATTCAACGCCTCGACCAGCTGTGTCCCGAGCGGGTGATTCAGCGCAATGCCAATCCCGCGCAGCTTCTCCTCGGTGACCTGCCCGACGCCCGACTTTCCGACAGCGGTCGTCACCGTGCCGGTGATGACACGGTCGCTGCCCAGCCGAGAAGCAATCAGCGGCTCATTGGCCACCCCGTTTTGCAGGCTCAGCACGTCAGGCAACGGGTATCCGGTAGCTAAGAGGTCATCCAAGGCAGGACCGGTGTCGAAAGACTTCAAGGCGAAAACCATCACGTCGTACTCGCCGGTCGCCAAAGCCTCGGCAGGGCTCGCGAAAATGCTGAAGTTGCGAACCGATTCGGTAACGCCGTTGCGCGTCAGCCGCAAACCGTCAGCAGCAATCTGAGCCGCAGTGCCCGGCTGTTCAGTGAAACTCACCTGATGCCCGGCGCTGGCCAACGATCCGCCGACATAGGTACCGATCGCTCCAGCGCCCAGAAACAGGAACTTCATTTGCACTGACCTCCGTCACGACGCGAGCCCGGATAGAGCCGGATGCAGCCTCGCACAAAGTGCCAGACGATGCGAGCCCACACGACCAGGCACGCCGCCAGCGACAGGCAGTACCGTTCACCCCAGTGTCCAAGCAAGGATTGGAATACACCACGGGGTTGGGACGCTAACCACTAGCGAGGATTCCGGCGAGGAGAGAACTGTGGACGAGCGCGAACCGAACGGCATGCTGGTACTGCGTACCTTGGCGATGCCAGCCGACACCAATCCGTGGGGAGACGTCTTTGGTGGCTGGTTGATGGCGCAAATGGACATCGCTGCGGGGCTGATGGCCGGTGAAGTCGCCAAGGGCCGGTCGGCGACGGTCGCGATCGACAAGGTGATCTTCCACCAACCGGTGTCGGTGGGGCAGACCGTCGGGATCTACGCTGAGCTGGTCAAAGTTGGCCGCAGCTCCATGGTGATTCGCCTCGAAGTGTGGGCTCGCGGGGTCGTCCACGAATATCGCGACGATCACCAGTTCGTTGCGGAGGCGATCTTTCACTACGTGGCCGTGGACGGCAATGGACGCCCGCGCTATATCGAGGACAACCCCGAATACTTCACTCGGCCACCTCAGGTCGAAGACCCCTCGAGCTGACGGTCTCGGCGCCCGGGGCGAAGCTCAGTACTTCACCACGTGCTTGGCGACCAAGGGCTTTGCGAGGTTTGCTTGCAGCTCGGCGACCTCCGCCAAATACAGCTCGGCGCAGGCAAGTGCATCGGTCAATGAGTTGTGGGCGCCGTAGCGCGGCAGCCCGTACTGACTCCGGGCCGCATTGAGCCGAAGGCTCCCCGGGGGCGGCTCGTCGTCAAAACCCCGCGTGAGCAGTTTGAACTGCAGGCTCATGGTGTCGGTCACGGCGAACCGGGGTTGGTATCCGTAACGAGCCCGACAGGCCCGTCCCAGAAATCCCACCTCGATGGCGGCGTGATGGGCCAAAAGAACCCGTCCGCGCATCGCATCAAGCCATTGGTCCAACGCGACACTCACGTCAACGGCGTTGGCCAAAGCGTCATCGGTGAGGCCGTGGACGGTGGCGCTTTCTCCCACTTCGACGCTGGGACGAATCAGAATCTGCCGGGCCCCGGCCAGATCAACTTCGAAGCCGTTCACCGGAAGGAATCCGATACTGAGCACCTGGTCCTTGGCCGGATTGAGGC
>CAYWIN010000187.1:0-4303 GCA_964458365.1 uncultured Propionibacteriaceae bacterium | reverse complement strand
CCCAAGGCTCCGGCAAGTCGATGGAGATGGAGCTGTATGCCAATCTGGTGATGAGGTCATCGCACCTGCTCAACCCCACCATCGTGGTGATCACCGACCGGCGCGAACTCGACGGCCAGCTCTACCAAGGCTTCGTTGCTTCCACTCTGCTGCCAGAAAAGCCGATCCAGATCACGACCCGCTCCCAGTTGCGCACCGAACTCAGCCAGCGATCCAGCGGCGGCATCTTGTTCACGACCTT
Organism: uncultured Propionibacteriaceae bacterium; assembly: GCA_964458365.1. Taxonomy (GTDB): domain Bacteria; phylum Actinomycetota; class Actinomycetes; order Propionibacteriales; family Propionibacteriaceae; genus Propionicimonas. The sequence goes on along the minus strand of CAYWIN010000187.1, from coordinate 4,062 downwards.
GCAGAAGTTCGGGCGCACCCTCGAAGAGCGTGAGTCGGGCGCCGATCACCCGCGGCTCAGCGATCGCCGCAACATCGTGGTGATCGTCGACGAAGCCCACCGTTCCCACTACGACGATCTGGACGGCTACGCCCGCTTCCTGCGTGATGCGCTGCCGCACGCCACACTGATCGCCTTCACCGGCACCCCCGTCAGCACCGTCGACCACAACACCCAACAGGTCTTCGGAGACTACATCGACATCTACGACCTGACCCGTGCGGTCAACGATGGTGCCACCGTGCCGGTCTATGTCGAGCCGCGCCTGGTGAAGGTCAGCTTCGCCGACGAAGTCACTCCCGAAGACCTCGACCGCGCCGCCGATGAGGCCACCATCGGACTGGATGATGTCGAACGAGAACGACTCGAGAAATCGGTGGCTGTGATCAACGCGGTCTACGGGGCACCGGCTCGATTGGAGATGTTGGCCACCGACATCGTGAACCACTGGGAGGCACGGCGAGAGCGGATGCGTCCGCTGATCGACGGTCCCGGCAAAGCCATGATCGTGTGCGCCACTCGGCAGATCTGCGCCGACCTGTACGCGCAACTGATCCAGTTGCGGCCCGAATGGCACTCCGACGCCCTCGATCACGGTGTGCTCAAAGTGGTGTACTCCGGCAGCGCCTCCGATCTCGGGGAGATCGCCAAGCATGTGCGTCGAGACTCGGAGAACCAGGTGATCAAGAAGCGCCTGAAAGACCCCGACGACGAACTCGAACTGGTGATCGTCAAAGACATGATGCTTACCGGCTATGACTCCCCGCCGCTGCACACCCTGTACCTGGACCGGCCCATGAAGGGTGCGCTGTTGATGCAAACCCTCGCTCGGGTCAACCGCACCTTCCGCGGCAAAGAATCGGGCTTGATGGTGGGCTATGCGCCACTGGTGGACAGTCTCAGCGCAGCCCTGGCCGAATACAGCCCGACCGATCAGCAGAACCGGCCGGTGGGACGCTCCGCTGAGGAAGCCGTCGAACTGGCCCGCACCCTGATCGACCAGCTCAGAGCCTTGGTAGCCGGTTATGACTGGCGAGCCAAACTGGTCGGCGCCAAAGGCTGGCTGAAGGCAGCCACCGGCCTCACCGCCTGGCTGCGCAACCCACAAAACCCCGGCAACCAGGTTGCCGAAGGTGAGATCGGGCTGGCTGGACGCTTCCGCCAGTCGGCCGGGCAGCTCGGTCGGGCCTGGGCGCTGGCTGCCGGCTACACCAACCTCTCCGATGTGCGCGAGGAGGTGCGCTTCTACGAGGAAGTGCGGGTGTGGATGGCCAAGTTCGACGCGGCCGAGCGTGTGGCACGCGGTGAACCCGTCCCCGAAGATGTGACACGGTTGCTGCGACAACTGGCCTACGAGGCGACCGACTCCGACGAGGTCATCGACATCTATGCGGCCGCCGAGATCAGCCCGCCCAACTTCAACGAGCTCACCCCTGCCGCGCTGGCCAGGGCGCAGCAATCAAGCAACCCGCACTTGGCGATCGAAGCCCTGCGGGACGCGATCTTGGCTGAGGCCGCCCGCGCCACCGGGGCGAGCCTGGTGCGTCAGCGCGCCTTCAGCGAGCGGCTTTCCGAGCTCATGAAGCGCTACACCAACAGCCAGCTGAGTGCCGCCGAAGTGCTGATCGAACTGTTTGAGATGGCCAAAGACCTGGCAGCCGAAGCCAAGCGCGGTGAACAGTTCGATCCACCGCTGGGCACCGACGAACTAGCCACCTATGACGCCATTGCTGACAACGCCTCCGCCCTCGACGTCCTCGGCCAGGACGTTCTGGCCGAGATCGCTCGTCAGCTCGTGTCGATGATGCGGGCGGATGTGAAGACTGACTGGACCGTTCGCGACGACGTTCGCGCCTCATTGCGAGCCAAGATCAGACGACTACTGCGAAAGTACAAGTACCCGCCGGACCAGGCCGAAGGTGCGGTGAAGCAAGTGATTGACCAGATGGAACTGCTCGCCCCTGGGGTGGGGAACAGCTAACCGCACAGACAGCCAATCGTCAGCTACAGCAAGTCGGCTTGGTTCAGTAGCTCCTCGATGTAGGTTCCTTCGACCTTTCGTAGGCCGATCTTCTCGATCAGGCGGGCGAACAGGGGCAGCTTCACCTCGTCCAGGGGCTTCTTGTCATTGAGGTAGTAGATCGCATTCATCAGGGTGCGCAGGTCGAAGGACGAGGCGAACACCTCCGGCACGCCGCGCTCAAGGTTGGTGAGGGTGTAGACCGCCTCCATCGCGGTGCGGACCGAGTATTCGGTGGTGAACACGGTGTCTCTTTCGGTCTCGGCGAAGTTCCCGATGAAGGCCAGATTCACCGAGTCCTGCGGCACCACGAGGGGACGGTCACCCAGCGCACGTGGCATGAAATAGGACGTGATGTAGGGCATGTGGCAGGGGATCGTGTTGGCTGAGTTCCTGGCCAGATCGCCAATCTGATCGGTGGGGACGCCCAGGTGATAGAGGAACTCTTCGCAGAGCTCCACGCCCGAACACTGGGTGATCGTCTTGGGCACATAGTTGCCGGGGCGATCAGAGAACAGCCCGTAAACCCACAACACCAGTTCCTTGCCGACATCCTGGCTGGCGAAGTGGGGTTGGCGACTCATGGTGAATCCGTACAGCCAATTCGAGTCGCGGAAGTTGCACGGCCCTCCGGTGATGACCTTTCCGCTGCGTGGGTCTCGACCAGTCAGCTCAGCAATGTAGGGCGCAATCTTGTCGTCGGTGAGCGAGATCGTGGCCGAAATCACCCAGTTGGTATCGGGGATGTTCTCGCAGAACTTCTCGGGATGGCCGAATGCTGGATCTTGCGCTGCCAGCTGCTTCCAGAGCTTCCACGCCCCGCCCGCGTCGGTGACGATTGGGGCTGGGTGGTCGTTGTCTCCGAAGGTGGTGCTCTCGGTGATGGAACCGTTGGTGACGAACACCAGGTCGTTCTCGGTGAGGGGAATGGTGGTCGGCCGCCCTGCGGTGACCAGCGTCAACTTGCGGGCGACCTTGCCGGCAGCGCTGAGGTCCACATCGATTCCGGTCACTTCGGTGTCGTATCGGAACTGGACGCCGTGCTCTTTCAAGTGGGCCACCAGCGGCAAGATGAGCGATTCGTATTGGTTGTAGCGGGTGAACTTGAGGCTGCTCAGATCGGTCAAGGTGGCGATGTGGTGGATAAACCGCAGCAGATAGCGACGCATTTCCATGGCGCTGGCCCATGGCTCGAACGCGAACATGGTGGCCCAATACAGCCAGAAGTTGGACGCGAAGAACTCCTCACCAAAGAACTCGTCGATGCGTCGGTCCTGCAGCTCTTCCTCTGTTGACAAGGCCAAATGCAGCATTTCGTGCACGGCCTTCGGGGTGAGGGTGAGTTCGTGCATTTGGGGGATCGGCACGCCGCGATTGTGGGTGGCTCGGCAGTTGGACGAACTCGGATCGTCCTTGTGAAGCCAGTACATCTCGTCGAGCACGCTGGCATCGGGGGTGTGGAGTGACGGCACAGATCGGAACAGGTCCCACAGTGTCTCGAAGTGCTCTTCCATTTCACGACCGCCGCGGACGATGAACCCTTTGTGTTCATCGAAAATGCCGTCCATGCTTCCGCCGGGTACGGCGAGCTCTTCGATGATCGTGATCTGATTTCCGGGCATCTGGGCATCCCTGATCAGGAAGGCCGCACCGGCGAGGGCGGCCAGCCCGGATCCGACGAAGTAGGCCGATTTGCCCTCGATTCCCTCAGGTTTGCGAGGTCGGGCGAACGCTTCGAAATTGCCGCTGCTGTGGTACATCTGCAAAAACTCCCTTGTCTTTGGCTGCCCTCATCCGTCGAACCTGTACGAGCCGGGCAGGGCCAACCTATCGGCGCGGGTTTGTCGGGGCAGGGATTCGTGCGATCTCGACCGAAAGAGCTGCATCTCGGACCGCCTCGCGACGATTCCGGGACGATCTGGCGATGCGCACTGAAGCCGGGCCGCATCAACATTGGCAGCCCGCGCAGGGGGCTGTCTCTTATACACATCTCCGAGCCCACG
>CAYWIN010000186.1:0-4329 GCA_964458365.1 uncultured Propionibacteriaceae bacterium | reverse complement strand
GATGGGGGGAGGATTTCGCCTGGGGAATGCGCAGCTTCCAGCCAGCTTCGATGTGATCAGGATCGGAGATGATCGCATTTGCGCGGGCGATCTTTGGCCATTGTGAGGTCTTCCCCAGGTGCTTTTCCGCGAGCTCGGACAGGGTGTCGCCCTTGTGCACGGTGATCGTGCGATCCGTCGTCGAGGACGGCTTCTTGGTAGGCGGAGCACTGAGACTGTTCGCGCCATGGGGCAGCCTGAGTACGGTTCCGGGTTGTAGGTGGACGAGCGGGTCACTTAAGGCGGGATTGAGCTCGGTGAGTTGTCGCCAATTGCGGCCATCTCCCAACAACCGTTCGGACAACGTCCACAAGTCATCGCCGGGCATCGTGGTGTAGGTCGGAGAGGCTGCGCTGTCCGGGTCGATGGGGACTGAGGTCTGTGGAGGGACCGCATCCGCAGCCACCGCCGGGGTCGGGTGAGAAATCGGGGCTGCCGAAGCCGTGGCACCAGATTCGGACGTCTTTGGGCTGGCGACCAGCGCGAGGATCATCACCAGCATCAAACCGATCATGCGTTGCAGTCCGCCGAACCCGGGAATCTCCCGGTGCTGCCCGGTGACCTGTCCAACCAGTTCGGTGATCGTCGCCGCGATGAAGACCCCCCAGGCGCCCCAGCCCAACATCGTCAGCGCAATCAGAATTAGGCGCGGGTCGCTGGGGTGCAGCCAGGCCCCGAGTACCGGGTAACTGCCGGTGACGATCAGTGCGATGGGTGCCAGGACAACGGCGGTGCCGAGGGCGATGGTGGCCAGCATGCCGCGGATGGCGGTCCTCATCTGCGCTCCCGGTAGCTGTCAACAGCCGACGAGGAGGATGCCGTCAGCCGGACGGTGCCCGGCCATCCGGGTACCAGAATGTCGGAAAGCGGGGCATCGCAGGTCACCTCGGCGACCACCTCCCCACCGTGGCCAGCCGGGCGGGCGAGTGCGCCAGGGTGCAGGCGAACAGAAAGCTGACGGCAGGTCACTCCACTGACTGCGGCTTGGGCCGCAGCGACGCGTTCGGCGGAGGCCTGAGCGGCTGGTGAGGATCGTTGCAGGGAAGCCGCGCGGGCCGCAGCTCCCGCAGTCTGCTCCACCGTAGATCGGGCAAGCCATACTCGGGCACCGCCCACAATGACGGAAAAGAGCAGGACCAGAGCGGGCACCAGAATGGCAAACTCGACCGAGAGCGAGCCCCGCTCGGTGGTCATGGTCGCTCCTGAGGAAGCACCGCAGTCTCCTGGATAAGTCCCTGCCCGAGATCGAAGAAGACCGGTGCGCGTCCCCGCACGGTGACCTGGACCAGTCCTTGGGTGGATCTGACCAGAACCGCGACGTCGCGCAGTCCGCCTTGATCGGCGACGCGAATCCCCGAACTCACGGCGTTGGGGTTGCCAACAGCATGCAAGTCGGCGACGGTGGCGGCCGCCTGGCTGGCCACGGTGCGTCCGTGCAGCCAGACACCGAGTTGGACGAGTCCCAGGACGGCCAGGAGGGCGACCGGTGTGAGAATGGCCCACTGTGTGGATTCGGCGAAACCTCGCTGGTTCATGGTTGCGGCAGTTTGGCTTTCACATAGACCGTGATTGCCGCACCAACGGTGACCGCGATCCCCACCACGACACCGGTCAGAATCGCGATCTCGGTGGATTGCGAAAGACCGCGCTGATTTCGGACGGGCAACGGCGCCACCAGGTATCCGATCAGGCAATGCAGTAAGGCCATGAGATCTCCTTCAGGGTTGAATCAGCCATTCATGAGACGAAGCAAAGGTGGGGTGAGGAAGAACCCGGCAAAGACCAGCGCGGGAACCACCATGAAAAAGGTCATTCGTTCCGAAATCTGCGAAGCCGACATCGTGGCCTCGGTCAGGTGGGCGTTGCGAAGCTCTTTTACTCGAGCTTGCAGGGCAGTGGCCAACGAGGCCCCGGACTCGTCGAGCTTCATCACATCGGCGAGGTCGGATAGGGCAGGCAAACCCAGCTCGACGCTCAGAGCGCGCAGGTCGGGGTAGGGCGCTCGCTGCTCTAGTTGGGCGCGCTCCAGCGCAGCGCGGATCGCAGCAAAGACGGGAGCATCGCTGACCTGGGCTGCGGACCGCAGGGCCTGCGGTGCGGATCGATTCGCCAGCCGCTCCAATGTGACGAGATCGAAGTAGGTCAGAAGGGCCTCGGTGGAGTCGGCCTCGATCGCATCGGCTTCGGCTTTGAGCGCCCAAGTCGGCGCCAGAAAAGCGCCAAGGCCCACCGGGATGGCTGCAAAGGCAATCACGGCGGTGTCCACACTGATGAGCCAGGCCCCGATTCCGGCCAGTGCGAGCGGTATGAGGAACCCGGCTATCCCGGCGAAAGCCTTGATTGTGTAGTACCGCTCGACGCTGCGCCCTTTCAGTCGAAGTAGCCGCAGGGTCTGGGCGGACGTCGGTCGGGGAAGACGCAGCTGGATCCACCCTCCGACGCGATCGGTTCCCACTCCGGCAGGCTCTTTCGATTCCCGGCGACCGTCCATGAGATCCAACACGTCTCCGAGTCGGGGGTCGACGGGGGCGAAGGTCTGGTGCGCAATGATCCAGCCACCACCAGCGATAAGGCAGCCGCTGAGAATCCAGTACATGAGTGGGTTCATGTGGCTCGACCCAGTATTCGTTGCCGCGTGCGAGGAACCGTGAGCTGACGCAGAAAGATCAGCGAACCGAAGTAGCTCCCGGTCAGGACCAACAAGATCATTTGTCCGAGGGGTGTGGAGAACGGGGCGAAAAAGTCACCGCTGAAGGCGACCGCGAGGCTGAGGACGACCACGGTGATCAGCGTCACCTGGCGGACGACGAAGCGCGGTTTGGCTCGTTCAGCGTCGATCTCGCGAAGCGCTTTGATGCGCTCGGCGAGGTTTTCGGCCAGTGCCGCAATCGTGACCCCGGCTCCAGTGCCGCCGCGTTGGGCAGCCAGCGAAAGGGCGGCAAGCACGGCGTCCGCGTTGGGGCTGTCGAATTCTTCAGCCATCGCGCGGAGTGCTTGATCAATGGTCCAGCGATCATCGATGCGCGAAACCAGGAGCCGCAGAGAGGGAACCAGAAGATTAGGTGCTTGGCCTACCGAGATTCGGATGGCGTCACCGACGGAACGCCCGGTCAGAATCAGCGACCCCAGGGTCCGCAGCCACCGGTCAATGGCCAAGAGCAAGTCAAGTTCACGATTGGGCGGCGCAGAAAGCAGGATGCGCAAGGCTAGTCCCGCTCCGGGCAGCATGACGGCGAGTAGCCACCAGCCGGTGATGGCACCAATCAGCAGGCCGATGCCGGAGGTCATGATCAGTTCGATCAGCCGGCGACGGCCGACCTTATGCACAGAAGTTGTCCACACACTTGTGGATAACCTTCGGGCGAAGCCGTGGTAGTTGTTGATAACAAAGGCCAGGATCACGAGCCCACCGGCGAGCAGTGCCCCAGCGATGGCGGCGAGGGCGATCATCGCTGGACCCAATCGTGGGCGATGCCGGTCGATGCTGGAGCCGGATGAAACTCTTCATTGCCCCACTCGTCTCGGCGGTAGACCAAATGGGTGACGGGCTGGCCCGCTTCGAGCGCGCCGGTGAGCTCTCGGATTTCGGAGACCTCTCGGCGCCGGAGTCCACCCTTCCAGGTGTCGTCGATCAGCCGAATATGCACCAGAAGGTGAAGGTGGTGAGCGATTTGTCGGTACGCCTCGGGCATGGAAAGCACGCCACCTTGCGCGACGCGAGAGGCCAGCCGATCGATCGCTGAGGCCGCTGAATGTGAGTGGGTTGTGGACAAGGCCCCGGCTCCGGTGGTCATGGCTTCGAACATGGCGGCGGCCTCGCTGCCTCGAACCTCACCCACGATGAGGCGAGTGAGGTTTTGCCGGAGGGCCTCGGGGATCAGATCTGCCACGCTGTATTCGCCGAGTCGACTCCCTCCCACTACCTCGCCCATGCCGATGCGTGCTTGCAGCGCGACGACGTTTCGACGTTCGGGACGCAAGTGCGTGAGGAGTTCGTAATCGGTTTCTAGAGTGCCGAATCGCTCATTGGCTGGGATCGCATCGATGAGTGCGCGCAACAGAGTGGTCTTGCCCGCACCCTGGTCCCCGGAAACCACAATGGACTTGCGCGCGATGATCGATGAGGTGAGGAAGTCGGCGACTTCTGCGGGCATGGTGTGGTTCTCGACGAGGTCGTGCAGAGTCACGCCGGTGAGGGTGTGTTGCCGGATCGCGACTGACGGGCGGTGACTCAAACCGAATCCGATGGCGTGAAGGCGAAATCGGTCGCCCAGTGCGAGAGTCAAAGTC
>CAYWIN010000185.1:0-4348 GCA_964458365.1 uncultured Propionibacteriaceae bacterium | reverse complement strand
CCCGGCATCGGTGGCATTTGATGCGCTGGCGCAGGGACTTGAAGAGGGGGTGGACGTCGTGGTGGTAGACACCGCTGGGCGTCTGCACACCAAGACGGGTCTGATGGATGAGTTGGGCAAGATCAAAAGGGTGATCGAACGCAAAACCCCGGTGACAGAGGTGTTGCTGGTCATCGACGCGACAACCGGTCAGAACGGGCTGGCGCAGGCACGAGTATTCGCCGAAGTCGTGGATGTGACAGGCATCGTTTTGTCGAAGCTGGACGGTTCAGCGAAGGGCGGGATCGTCGTTCCCGTTCAGAGGGAGCTGGGGGTTCCGGTCAAACTGATCGGATTGGGCGAGGGCCCCGACGATCTGGCGATCTTTGAGCCAGAAGCGTTCGTGGACGCCTTGTTGCAGGAATGAGCCATGGTCGGCATTCGTCTCGCCCGGCATGACGACCTTTGCGACCTCCTGGCGATCCTCAACGAGGCTGTCGTCCACACAACGGCCAGCTGGGACGATCAGCCGTGGACCCTCGAGCAGTTTGAGCATTGGTATGGCCACAAAGCCGAGGCTGGCTTTCCCGTGCTGGTCGCCGAAGAAGACGGTGCGGTGATCGGGTATGCGACCTACGGCGAGTTTCGCAGCAAGGCCGGTTATGCCTCCACCGTCGAGCACAGCATCTATCTGGCACCGTCCGCCCAGGGGCGAGGGGTGGGTAAAGCTCTGATGCAGGCACTGATCGAGCGGGCACGCAGCGCAGGCTTTCACGTGATGGTGGGGCTGCTGAGCGCCGACAACATCGCATCTCTTCGGTTGCACGAATCGTTGGGATTTCTCACCGTGGGACGACTGCCCGAAGTGGGGCGCAAGTTCGACCGGTGGCTAGACCTGATCTTTGTTCAGCTGGATCTTTCGTGATGGGGTCGGTCGGCGATCCGGCGTTGGCCGGTAGGATGAACGCCGGTTCGGTTCGGCGACGTTAGGGAACTCCTTGTTCGACACGCTTTCTGATCGTCTCTCGGCGGTCTTCCGCAATATTCGGGGCAAAGGTCGGCTCAGCGAGGCTGACTTAACCGAGACCCTGCGCGAAATCCGGCTTGCGCTGCTTGAAGCGGACGTGAACCTGGCCGTGGTCAAGGAGTTCATCGCTTCGGTTCGCGCCAAGGCGGTGGGGGCGCAGATCCATGCGGCGCTGAATCCTGCCCAGCAGATCATTCAGATCGTCAACGAAGAACTCACCGAAATCCTGGGCGGTGAAACTCGCAGTCTTCGTTTCGCAAAGCGTCCGCCGACAGTGATCATGCTGGCGGGCCTGCAAGGTGCCGGTAAGACGACGCTGGCGGGGAAGCTCGCGAAATGGTTGAAAGGGCAGGGGCACTCGCCGCTGTTGGTCGCCGCAGACCTGCAACGTCCCAATGCAGTCAATCAGTTGCAGGTTGTCGGTGAGCGAGCCGGTGTTCAGGTCTTCGCGCCCGAGCCTGGCAACGGGGTCGGCGATCCGGTTGCGGTGGCTAAGGCGTCGATTGCGCACGCGGAAACCAAACTCTTCGACGTCGTCATCGTCGACACCGCTGGTCGCCTGGGTATTGACGCGGAGCTGATGCAGCAGGCTGCCAACATCCGCGCTGCTGTCGAACCTGACGAGACCCTCTTTGTTGTCGACGCGATGATCGGCCAAGACGCGGTGAACACCGCTCGGGCCTTCGCGGAGGGTGTCGGTTTTGACGGTGTCGTCTTGTCGAAACTCGACGGTGATGCGCGAGGTGGTGCGGCGCTGTCGATCGTCAAGGTCACGGGCAAGCCGATCATGTTCGCCTCCAACGGTGAGGGCCTGGACGATTTCGACGCCTTCCATCCCGACCGGATGGCGAGCCGAATTCTGGATCTGGGTGACATGCTCACCTTGATTGAGCAGGCTCAGAAGACCTTTGACGCCGAGTCCAGTGCCAAGGCAGCCGAGAAGTTGCTGGGAGGACGGGGAGACTTCGGTCTGGACGACTTCCTTTCCCAGCTGCAGGCGGTGCGGCGGATGGGGCCAATGTCCAAGATCATGGGCATGCTGCCGGGAATGGGGCAGATGAAGGACCAAATCGGTGAGGTCGATGAGCGAGAAATCGACCGGATCGAAGCCATCATTTACTCGATGACACCGGCGGAACGTTCCGACCCGAAGCTGCTGAATGGTTCGCGTCGGCTACGGATCGCCAACGGTTCAGGCACCAAAGTCCAAGACGTGAACTCCCTGGTGAAGCGGTTCACCGAGGCCCGCAAGATGATGCAGGCGATGGCTGGTGGCATGCCCGGAATGCCGGGTCTGCCGGGCATGGCCCAAGCATCGGGCGGCGGTGGCAAAAAACGCCAGGCACGCGCTCGAAAAGGGAAAGGCAAGCGGCCCGTCGGGCCGCCGCGTCCAGCCCAAGCGCCGTCAGGCGACCCCGCCGCTTTCGGCGCTGCAGCACCGATGGGTCCCGGGCCGAGCGATTTGCCGACAGGTGACTTCCAGTTGCCCTCCGAGTTGCAGCAGATGTTCAACCCGAAGAACAAGGGTCCGGCCTGAGCAACAGCGGTGATGGGCGCAACCGCTGCCATGGATGACCATGGGTGCGCTAGCCTCAACGCGCATGGGACATCCACACGCGCCTGCTGGCCTCGGTGAACCGGAGTTCTTTTCCCACAGCCACCAGGTCAACGCTGCCCAAGGGTCGACGCCCCGCCAGCCATTGCACGTTCACGGCGTGGTGCTGCCTGAGCAAGAACCACGCGATCTCTGGATTCGTGATGGCGTGCTGCACACCGAACCGCTGTCCGATGCGGTCACGGTGTGCCGAAACAGCTGGATCTTGCCCGGCCTGGTAGACGCGCACTGTCACATTGGCTTGGGGCCGCAGGGGCCGGTCTCTGATGAGGTGGCCGAGGCTCAGGCACGAACCGATCGCGATGCAGGCACGTTGTTGGTGCGTGACGCCGGTTCACCGATTGACACTCATTGGATCGACGAACGCCCCGATCTGCCCAAAGTGATCCGAGCCGGACGACATATCGCGCGAACCAAGCGGTATTTGCGCGGCTATGCGAACGAAATCGAACCCGAGGAGCTGGTTGCTGAGGTTGGTCGGCAGGCTCTCCGAGGCGACGGCTGGGTAAAGCTCGTTGGTGACTGGATCGATCGGGATAGCGGCGACTTGGGTCCACTGTGGCCTGCAGAAGTCGCGGCGGCCGCCATCGAGAAGGCTCATCAGTTGGGCGCCAAAGTCACTGCGCATTGCTTCGGAGAAGAATCCGTGCAGCAGCTCGTCAGGGCAGGCATTGACGGCATCGAACATGGCACCGGGTTGGACGCGGACACCATCGACCTGATGGCGTCCAAGAAGGTGGCCCTGGTGCCCACCATGATCAACCTGGAAAACTTCACCGAGTTTGCCGATGCCGGTCAGGAGAAGTTCCCTCGCTACGCCGCTCACATGCGTGACCTGCATGCCCGACGCTTCCAGACCCTTGGTGCTGCCGTTGAAGCCGGAGTGCCGGTGTATGCGGGCACCGACGCAGGCGGCACGATTTCTCATGGATTGATCGCACAGGAAGTGCAGGCGTTGAGCCGATTGGGCGGAGTCGAGTTCGCCCTAGGAGCAGCTTCATGGCGCGCCCGAGAATGGCTGGGGCACCGCGGATTGGAGGCTCAGGCTTCGGCCGATTTCGTCGTTTTTGATGTCGATCCTCGGCGCGAACCAGCGGTGCTGGCACATCCGCGACTGATTGTCCTGCGTGGACGAGTGGTGCGTTCTTCCCGCTGAGCCGCCGTCGTGCTATAGCCCGGTTGGCTCCGAGGTGGGGCCGTCTGGCAGAATGGCTTGCGCATCGGTGCCGCGAGCGCCCTCTCATGCCCGCGCGTATCGATCCATCCGGAATCGCACTTCGTTGCCCCACAGCGTTGGACGGGTCCACCCATCCGGGTCGGTGGCGTCATCGACCCTAGTTCTGTACAGGAGAAACCACACTCGTGGCTGTAAAGATTCGACTCAAGCGGCTCGGCAAGATCCGCTCACCGCATTACCGCATCGTCGTGATGGACTCTCGCACCAAGCGGGACGGCCGGGCGATCGAAGAAATCGGTCTCTATCACCCGAAGAACGACCCGTCGGTGATCAAGGTGAACTCTGAGCGTGCTCAGTACTGGCTTGGCGTTGGAGCCCAGCCCACCGAAGCCGTGGTCGCGATTCTGAAGCGCACCGGCGATTGGCAGAAGTTCTCCGGCGACACCAGCCCGTCGGGCGTTGACCCGCAGCCTGAGCCGGTCGACAAGATCGCCCGCTTCAATGCTGCGCTGGCCGACCTTCAGGTCGTTCTGCAGCGCCGCCCCGATGG
>CAYWIN010000184.1:0-4383 GCA_964458365.1 uncultured Propionibacteriaceae bacterium | reverse complement strand
GTGTTGGGGATGAGTGGTGGAACCGGGTCTGGGGGCAAAGACATACGGTGGCCGCCTTCGAATCGTCGCTACTTTTTGATGTCCTTGAGGCTACCGACGACGCCGCCAGTCTCCTTGCCAGCCACGCATGTGATCGCCCGGTCGTCCACGTTCTCCCAGGTATCTTGGGTGGGGTAAAGGAAGGTGAACTGGTACTTCGACTTCGCTGGTGCAACTCCCACGAAGCCGGGGAAGGCGCTGTTGCAGACCTGGTTGCCGACCTCGGAAATCCGGCTTTGTCCTGGATATGGTCCAGGGCTCATCGATGTGATCAGGTAGGCCTGCCAGTAGTGCGGGTCGGAGCACGGCACCAGCACGACTTGGTTGGCCGTGCCTGCGGTGAGTGAACCCAGGCAGTCGCCAGCTTTGATTTCGAATGGACCGCGGGTTGCCGGTGACGTGACCTGGCCTGAAGGGTCGCGAAAGCTCTGTGTGCAACCGGTCAACATCACGCCAACCATGAGCACGCCCGTCAGCGCCCACCTGATTCGCACCGCGACTCCTAGACCAGATCCACGCTGACCGACAGCGTTCCGCCGCCGGGAACCCAAGCGACATCGCCGCGGATCCGACCAACGGCACGCAAGTCAGACTCAGCACTCTGCAATCGGGACAAGACATCCTCTGGCCCGGCGAATCTGGCGACAGCCACCTCGGCCTTCATCGAAACCTTGGCGGTGGACTTCGCCCCGCGGATCTCGGTCAGAGCCGCTGACACATCGGCAAGCACCGTGGCGTCTCCGACGGCAGGCAGCTGCTCGACGGTCGGCCACGCCGAGGTGTGTACCGAACCGGCGCGCCACCACGACCACACTTCCTCGGTCACAAACGGCATGAATGGGGCGAACAATCGAAGCAACACGTCCAGGGCCAATCGAAGTGCGGCTCGGGCGCTCTTCGTGGCGGGAGAGTCCTCGCCGTAGGCGCGCTCCTTGACCAGCTCAAGGTAGTCATCGCAGAACTGCCAGAAGAACTTCTCGGTGGCTTCCAATGCGGAGGCGTAATCGAAAGCCTCCAATGATGTGGTTGCCGATTCGACGACCTGCCGGAGCGCCGCCAGCATGGCAGTATCGACCGGCTCGCTCACGTCGGAGAAGACATCGCGGGCTTCGCCCTCGTCGGTCGGGGCGTTGGACAAGGTCAAAATGAACTTGCTGGCGTTGAGGATCTTCATCGCCAGTCGACGGCCCACCTTCATCTGGGTCTCGTCAAAGGGAGAGTCCATTCCCGGACGTGCCATCGCTGCCCGCCACCGCACCGCGTCCGAACCGAATCGATCCAAGATGTCGGTGGGGACCACCACATTGCCCTTGGACTTGCTCATCTTCTTGCGATCGGGATCGACCACGAAGCCCGAGATCGCCGCGCGCTTCCACGGCAGCTCGTTGTGCTCGAAGTGGGCGCGCACCACGCGGGAAAAGACCCAAGTACGGATGATGTCGTGGGCTTCTGGAGCTAAGTCCATCGGGAAGGTCAGGTTCCACAGCTCTTCGTCACGCTCCCAACCGCAGACGATCTGCGGGGTGAGGGACGACGTGGCCCAGGTGTCCATCACGTCTGGGTCGCCGGCGAAACCACCTGGCACGCCGCGCTGGTCGGCGGTGTATCCCGGCGGCACGTCGGTGGCCGGATCGATCGGCAGGTCGGCCTCGGCCGGGGTGATCGGATGGGCGTAGTCGGGGTCGCCCTCGGCATCCAAGGCGTACCAGACCGGGAACGGAACGCCGAAGAAGCGCTGCCGACTGATCAACCAGTCGCCGTTGAGGCCGTTGACCCAGTTGCTGAAGCGGTGACGCATGTGATCGGGCACCCAGGCCAATTCCTCGCCGCGGGCCAGCAGTGCGGCCTTGAGGTCGTCATCGCGGCCGCCATTGCGGATGTACCACTGGCGCGTCGAGATGATCTCCAGCGGCTTGTCGCCCTTCTCGTAGAAGTTCGCTTTGCGCTGGGTGGGTTTCGGTTCGCCGTCCAGATCACCCGAGGCGCGCAGCAGAGCCACCATCGCTTCGCGGGCGCTGAAGGTGGTCTTGCCGGCCAACTCGGCGTACGGCTCGGTGTGGGTGAGCCATTCGGGGGCCTCGGCCTGCAGCCGGCCGTCGCGTCCGATGACGGTGCGGGTGGGTAGCCGAAGCTCGCGCCACCACTGCACGTCGGTGAGATCGCCGAAGGTACAGCACATGGCGATACCGGCGCCCTTGTCGGGCTCGGCGGCGGTGTGGGCCAACACCGGGATCTCCACGCCGAAGATCGGCGAGGTTACCGTGGTGCCGAACAGCTTCTGGTAGCGCGCATCGTCGGGATGGGCGATCAAGGCGCAAACCGAGGGGATCAACTCAGGGCGGGTTGTCTCGATGTAGATCGGCTCGCCGTCAGCATTGTGGAAGGCAACCCGGTGGTAGGCGCCGGGATAGTCGCGGGCCTCCAACTCGGCCTGAGCCACCGCCGTGCGGAAGGTGATGTCCCACATGGTGGGGGCCTCAGAGAGGTAGGCCTCGCCCCGGCCGTAGTTTCGCAGGAAGGCGAGCTGGGCGATGCGTTGGGACTCATCAGAAATGGTCGCGTAGAGCTCATTCCAGTCCACGCTCAAGCCCAGGGTGCGCCACAGACTCTCAAAAGCCTGCTCGTCGACCGAGGTCAGTTCATGGCACAACTCGATGAAGTTGCGCCGGCTGATGGACTCCTGGCGCTTCGGATCGGGCTTGGCCGGTGGGGTGTAGTCCTCGACATAGGGCAGGGCGGTGTCACAGCGCACCCCGTAGAAGTTCTGGACGCGGCGCTCGGTGGGCAGGCCGTTGTCGTCCCATCCCATCGGGTAGAACACGTGCTTGCCGGTCATCCGCTGGTAGCGGGCGATCAGGTCGGTGTGGGTGTAGCTGAACACGTGGCCCACGTGCAGCGAGCCCGACACCGTTGGTGGCGGAGTGTCGATGCTGAAGACCTGGTCGCGGCGTGCGGGACGCACGAAGCTGTAGACGCCGTTCTCTCGCCAGATCGCCGACCATTTTGCTTCCAGGCCTTCAAGTACCGGACGCTCCGGTACGCCAATGTCCACGGGGTCGGACGTGGGCACAGCATCATTCTCAGGCGTCTGGTTCATAGGGGCATCCTATTGAGCAAGCGTGATCGGGTCAGAATCGAGCCGCGGCGTGGACCCCGGAGTGGAGGTCATCGTTTGGCTTTGTTGATGGCGTCTAACAGTTGTGCGGGGGTGAGTGAGGGGGCCACAGCGAGCGGTTTACCGTTGACGGAGATTCGTGGGCCGGTGGCTGGGGCATTCGCGGCATCGGCGGCAACGACGAAATCGTGGGTCATCTGGCGGTCAAAGCAGGTTCGGAAGGTGCTGCCTTGCGTGGGCGTCATCCCGATTTGATCAGGGATGGTCGTGCGCAGAAGCTCAGTGGGGTAAGCCCCGTCGCCGGGCTGGTTAGTCAGCAGCAGGTCGTGGTAGGCGGGATAGGCGCCGACGAAGTCTGCACAGGCCGCAGCCATGGCTGCGCTCGTTGAACTGGCCGTGGTCGTCTTGCTCGTGCTCACGAATGTGCGGTAGCGCAGATCGATTCGACCCGCTTGGGCTGCCTGGCTCAGTGCAGGACCGTAGGTGCTGTGAAAGGTGTCACAGCCGGGGCACTGATAGTCGCTGAACACTTCGACCACCGGGGTGCCCGTCGTGACGGGGCCGGGGTACGGAGTGATGCCCGCTCCGTTGCTCGACACATGCGGCGGAGTGAGCTGGCTGGAGGTGTTGTTTGGGCTGAAGAACAGAAACAGTGCGCCGCCAACGAGCAGGACGGCGGCCAGAATCAGAATGATGCCGAGGGTCTTCATTGATTGGGGCTTGCCTGAGCCTGATGCGCCCCACGAGGAGGTTGGCTTATTCGCCATCGAGCTCAGACGATTCTTCTGCAGGGGTCGGATCACTGAGCAGTGCGTCCACCGAGAACGGGGATCGGGGGCGCCACATCAGCCATCCGCCCAACAAGAGAAGGCCGAAATCTCGGAGAATTTCGAGCGGGTACTGGGTTTGATTTGCCGAAACCTGTCCGCCTCCACCGAAACAGCCGCAGTCGATCGTGATTCCTCGAGCCCAGACCGATCCGATCGCGATGATGAACGCCAACATCAGCAAGCCACCGACTAACGCGGCCCATCGGGTGAACAGCCCAATGATCAGCAAGGCACCGACGATGATTTCGATGACGGGAAGTGCGACCCCGACCTGATCGGCGATCTGGTACGGCAAAATCTGGTAGCCGCGGACGGCTCGCACCGCGGCCTCAGGATCGCCAACTTTGAGCGTCCCGGCGGCCAACAACGTGACGCCTAAGACGAAGCGCGCTCCCAGAG
>CAYWIN010000183.1:0-4420 GCA_964458365.1 uncultured Propionibacteriaceae bacterium | reverse complement strand
CGGCGGACTCTTCAGCGTTCATCCCGGCAGCAAGTTGGTCGCGATGTCGAGAAAGGATGAATAAGGCGTAGTCAATACCGACCGCGAGCCCGAGCATGATGGCCAAGATCAAGGTGGTGGAGTTGATATCTGTGAAGCCGGCGGCGACGAAGATCATCAGTACGCCTGCTCCGACGCCAGCCAGTGCGGTACCGACCGGCATGATGGCGGCGACTGCGGAGCCCAAGGTGAGCACGAGCACCACTGCGGCTACGGCCAGGCCGAGGGCCTCAGTGACCGAAATCTTGGGAATCTTGGTGGCGTAGATGTCACCGCCGATCAGAACACTGGAGCCGGGCAAGAACTGGGGCAGGCTTTCGGCAGAAGTGGTGAGTTCGCTGCGCATCTGATCAGTAATCGAACCTACCGTCGCGTTGACGCGCACCGTCACCAAACCGCTATGGCCGTCCGCACTGATCAGGCCGTCGACGTGTTCGTTGTAAGGGCCAACGGTGCCATTGACGAAGGGAAGCTTGCGAAGGTTCTGGTCCCATTGGGCGATCGCGCTTCGCACCGAGGAATCGTTGAGCTGTTGACCCTTCGGTGCCCGCACCAGGACCGTGGCTGTCGAGTCGGCTGCTTCAGGGAAAGTCACCTTGAGCTGGTTCCATGCCACGGTGGATCCCGCCCCCGGGACCGTGAAACTGTCATTGAACTTGCCGCCAAAACCTGCGACTAAGAAGCCCAGGATGACCAGGATCATGGCCCAGATGAGGGCGACTCGGGTGCGGTGCCGGAAGCTGGCTCTGCCTAGGCGATACAACAGCGACGACACGGGCACTCCTTCACACGACACACACTCGATACATCACTGTATCCGATACACTTGTGTATCAAAGCCGGAGAGTGCAGCAATTACCGCGAGGTGGCGATGAACGAAGTCAGTGCTCGACGCCAGCAAACTCGGCTGCGCCTCCTGTCCGCGGCTGCGGCCCTCTTTGCCGAAAAAGGAGTTCAAGCAGCCAGCGTCGAAGAGATCTGCGACCGGGCAGGCTTCACCCGAGGTGCGTTCTACTCCAACTTCGACACTAAAGATGAGCTCTGCCTGGCCCTGGTTCGCTACTGGGGTGATCTCCTGCTCGAAACCACACGGAAGGCACTGAGCGAGATCCCGCAAACCCAGATCACCGAACACACCTTCGGTGACGTGATCGGCAAGATTCTGGCCGTGGTTGATGTCGTGCTGAATGTGGACGACGAATGGGTTCTGGTTCGGATGGAGCTTCGCCTGTACGCCCACCGAAATCCTGCCGTTAGGCAAGCCCTGTTGGATGCCGAACAGGGGACGGCCGCTTTGGCCATAGAAGCGATCGTGGCCGCAGTGCAGCGACAGCAGGCGACTCTCCGGCTTCCGGTCAGCCAGCTCTTGACGGTGATGGATTCCTATTGCGAGCGGCTACGTATTGACGAGATCCTGCTCGATCACCGCGCCGGCGAGGTCAGTAGCTGGCGGCCAGGCTTAGAAGGGCTGCTCCGGGCCTTGGTGGTTTTACCCCCTGACCAGGTCGAATAGTCACTAGCTACGCTGGGGTTATGGCAGTGAGCCCAGAACGAGCAAATCTTGCCAACTCCAAGCTCGCCATCGTCGGCGCAGGTTCGGTTGGTACATCCATCGCCTATGCAGCCCTGATTCGGGGGTCTGCCCGACAGATCGCCCTCTACGACCTCAACGAAACGCGGGTTGCCGCGGAGGTCCACGATCTCGCACATGGCACCCAGTTCACGCCCACCCAGGTCGTCACCGGCGGCTCCAATATCGAGGTTGTTGCCGACTCGTCAGTGATCATCATCACGGCAGGTGCTCGACAAAAGCCCGGGCAAACCCGGCTAGAGCTCGCCGAAGTCAACGCAAAGATCATGGTTGATCTAGTGCCGAAACTGCGGGAACAGGCGCCTCATGCGGTACTGGTCTTGGTAACTAATCCCTGCGACGTACTGACCGTGGTGGCTCAACAAGTCAGTGGACTCCCGGCTGGGCGGGTGATTTCCACCGGGACACTGCTCGATACGTCTCGACTGCGCTGGGCCATTTCGCAGCGCGCGGGTGTCGCCTTGTCCAATGTTCACGCTGCGATGTTTGGCGAGCACGGAGACACCGAGTTCCCGATCTGGTCTTCGGCCACCATCGCGCAGATTCCGATCCGAAAATGGACTGATGCGCACGGACGACGGCTCTTCACCGAGGAGGTGCTCGATCAGATCGCTTACGACACGATTCACGCTGCTTACTCGATCATCGAAGGCAAAGGGGCGACCAACAATGCCATCGGTCTGGCCTGCGCTCGGCTGGTAGAGGCCATGCTGAGCCAGCAGCACAAGATTTGGCCGCTCTCCAGCGTGCTCACCGACTATCGGGGCATCTCACAGATCGCGCTATCGGTGCCCAGCCTGGTCGGCCCCGTCGGGATCGAGAGGGTTTTCGAATTCCCGATGGACGCCCACGAGATTGCCCAGCTGCATCGTTCGGCGGACGCAATCCGCAACACGCTTTCCGCGATTGGCTACTGATCGGTGGATCCGGGCGTGGTCGCCGAACCCAAGTTGAAAGCCTCACTCACCTCGCGACGAACCTCACGGATCACGTTCTGCCGAGTGGTTTGGGCATAGAGTGCGTGGTCTTTGCTGTCCAGATTGATCAGCTCAATGCCGGGCAGCTGAGCAGCGGCTTTGGACCCGTCGCGCCGTTCGAAGATCATCTTTTCCAGATCGCTGAAGATCAGCACCGTGCGCCAGCTTCGCGCCGAAGTTGCCGAGAGGAATGGGGCCGCGCTGCTGCGGCCTTTGACCCTGTCGCGAAGTTTGCGCAGCCAAACCGGTGCCCAGCGATGGTAGAGATGCCGCAGTCGACGCCGTCCGGGGTCGTCATTTTCCTCTGGCCGAATCTCGTCGACATATTCCCCAGCAGGTGCCGGGTCGATGCGGTATTCCAACGGATGGATGGCCACCACCAGCCGCGGATCGACGATGGACTGCTGGCCGGCAAGCCACCCTCCGGCACACAAGCCGGTCAGCGCGAGCCGATCTCCAGGAACACCGAGATCAGCCAGCATGGCATCTTGATCGGCAACCCATTCCCCGGAGTAGAACAACGACGGCTCGTCGGGGATCACCGGTCCGGTCTCCCCCGCTGTCCGACGATCGGCGCGAACGGATCGGGCACCGTCGCTGGCCAACAGACGAGCAAGTTCCACTTGGAAATCCCCAGCCCCCACTCGATGCTCGGCAGCACCGGAGTGAAGGAGCACCATGGGCACTGCCGGATCGACATCCCGGGGGGAGCATTCAATGGCAAAGAGTCGATGTGGCCCGAGCCAGCGGATCCGTTCCACCGAATGCGGTAACACAAGCTCTGCGGACAACTCGGGAGCGATGAGCGCGACCGGTTCGGGGCCGTTGTGCTGAGCCAGCCAGTCAGCGATGGCCCGGATTGCTTTCACCGGAAGCACGGAGGTCATGCTGGGGGTATCCAGAAACTCTGCGATGCCCTCAACCTCGGTGATCTCGGCATTCTCAAGACCAGGTGGCGGAGCTTCGCCGGGGCGCACGGCAACGAGTGCCGGCGCGTCACCGGGCAAGGACAAAGTGATGTTGCCCAGCATTTTGACTTGCTCGGGGGTGAGCGCGAGTCCGATCAACGATTCAAACTCGCCGCTAGATCGTTCGGTGCCCAACTCCATCGTTGCGAGCGATCTGGCCTTGCGCAGCCACACCCGTCCCGAGCGCGGTGGACTCCACAACACGAGCGCATCGCCGCTCTGAGCCGCTTCGCTGGCCACCAGAGCAGCCGAGGACAGGCCGACGTAAGCGATCTTGGTGCAGCCAGTACTCCGCAAAACCGCAGCAGCCGTCTTTGCCCCGGCAACGAAGACGTCAGCATCGTTACCGGGCGCGGCATCACCGTGTCCGGGCGGGTCGTAGCGAATCGACGCGACCCCCCTCGATTCAAGCTGATCAGCAAGCAGCCGCAGGCCGCGATAGGCGATCACACCTTCTTGGCCTAGCGGCGGACACAGCACGACCCCCAGCGCGCCAACTTCGGGCAGTTGGACTGCAGCCCAGATTTCTGGTGTGCCAACCCAGCCGTAATGACTACTCATTGGTTGGCCATAGCTGACGCTGAACGGCGTCCGGCCAATCGTGAGGGTCGGTGCCGTGTTTAGCCATCAATGCGACAACGGTGCGTTCCATTCCCAAACCCAGGCACGCCGTGTGCGCCACCTCGCCATCGGCGGTGGTGATGCCAAAGGACTGACCGAAATGGTCATTGTGGTAGTTGGCTGAACCTATGGCTGTCCCGGGGGCATCAGAGCCGTACACCTGAGTCACCAACTCAAACTTCAACGCCGCCTCGCGCTGGTTGGCCGCCATGATGCGTCCCGTC
>CAYWIN010000182.1:0-4430 GCA_964458365.1 uncultured Propionibacteriaceae bacterium | reverse complement strand
CGGTTGGGGGACGCCCGACCCGACCAGATGCGCGCCTTGGTGGCTGGCTGGACCGAGCACTCCAACCCACTCGTGGTCCGAGCCGCAATTGCCACCATCTGCGAGCCGCGCCTAGTGAACGATCCCGATACGGCCGCGGCCGCACTCACCGCGTGCGCTCGGGCCACGGACGTCCTCATGGCCGTGCCCGCCGCACAACGCCGCGACCCTGAGGTGCGGGTTTTGCGCAAAGGACTGGCGTACTGCTGGTCGGTGGCCATCGTCGCCGCGCCCAAGCAAGGGCTGGCCGCATTCGAGGCGCTGGATCGGAGTGATCCAGATGTTGATTGGGTTGTCCGGCAGAACCTGTCAAAGAACCGCCTAAAACGAATCATTGATGCTCCGATCCGGTAGACGCCAGTGCGGCCGCCGACATAATCGTCGACGGCCGCACCTTCACAATGGTTGCGTCAGCGGCGCACCGCCGACGTTCTCGCCGAGACAGTAACGACACTGCGGTAACCGGGTTTGCTCCCCACCACGATCACGCTGATTCGCTTGCCTTTCAGCTTCTTGGTCAGCTTCATCGTCGCCTTGGTTGCACCGGAAATCGCCTTACCGTTGGCAAGCCAGCGGTAGCTGAACGTCGGAGTCGGTGACCACCGACCCGGGACAGCCTTCAGGGTCTTACCGACCCGGGCCTTGCCACTGATCTGTGGCTTGACGATGCGAGCAAAGCTCCCGGGCGCAACCGTCACCGCCGCCGATGTGCGGGTCAGGCTTTGGTAGCCCGACGCGCTCCCCGTGACCTGAGCCGACAGCCGGTGCCCCGACCATCCTGCGCCCACGGCGAGCGTGGAACGAGTAGCCCCGGAGATCGCCTTGCCGTCGAGAAGCCATTGGTAAGTCAGGGCAGCGTGCGAATCCCAGGTACCCGGCACCGCCGTCAGAGTCGAACCCACCTTCGCGAGACCGGTCAGTGTGGGACTGGGACTCAAGGTGAACGCTGCTGCTGCAACAGTGACGGTCCGCTTGACCGATGCCTGGTTTCCGGCCGCGTCGGTGACGGTATAGGTCAGCTCGTAACTTCCGACCGTATGCGTGTCGACCTGGCCGGTCACCGAAATCGCCGAGGTGAGGTCGCCATCGGTGTCATCGGCCGCGCTCACCCCACTGAGTGGGTCGAAGCTGGTGTCCAGGCCAACTGCGTTCACCTCAGGCACGCTGATCGTTGGTTTGGTGACGTCTTGCTGATGCAACGCCACCTGGTCGACCACTGAGCCGTCATCGGTGCGCACAGTCTTCAGGCTGATCGCCTTCTTCGTCACCGTCACCTCGGTGTAGCTGGGGCGACTGTCTTGATTGGTGACCGCACTCCACGGATAGCTTCCGGTAATGCCGTAGTACTTCGATCCGCTCGCTGAGTTCCCGGTGACATAGAGCACGTCACCTTTCTTGGCGGTGACATCGCCGTGGGCCCCGCCGGTGGTGTCTTCGGAAACCGACCCATCGTTGATCAGCCAGGTGCGGGCATAGACGTGGTCGTGGCCCATCATCACCAGGTCGATGTCCAGATCAGACAAGATGGTCGGCAAGGCGGACCGCCGAGCCTCAATGTCGGAGTCACTGACATGAGAAGCCGTGGAGTAAATCGAGTGGTGGAAAGTCACGATCTTCCACCGGGCATCGGCTCCATGTGCAGCGATGGTTTTCTCCAAGAACTCCCGATGAGAAGCGTTGTCGGTGTTGTTGGAGTTCAGGTTCATGTAGAGCGCATCGCCATAGACAAACCAGTAGTCCCCGCCTGCACTGCTGCTGTTGCCTGCCGCGCCATGGGCGGCATCAACGTTGGGCATGTTGAAGTGCTGGCTGTAGGCCAGCGAGCTCACATCATGGTTTCCGATCGTGGTCGCAACCGGCAGGTTGGCCAGCTGGCTGGGCGCCAAAAACGCGTCGTACTGGGCCTCATTGTTCGCCGTGTTCACCTGGTCACCCAGAGAAAGGATGAAGTCCGTTCCCGGGAAGGTCTGGCCGGCCTTCGCCAAGGTGGCCTCCCAGCCAGCCTGGTCACTCGCAACGTTCCCGGAGGCACCGATCTGGACGTCTCCGAACGCGAGGAACTGCGTCTTGTCGTCATCGGCCTCGGTAGTGAAATGGCGAACCGGCGACCATCGTGCATCGCTGCCGACGCGGTACACATATTCGGTGGCTGGAGCGATCCCGCCGACCGTTGCATGTCGCCAGAAGGTGCCCGACTGGGTGGCGGCCCCGCCGTCAGTAGCCGCCACTGTGGTGGCTTGAGCCGTAGGGAAGCTGTCACCGCTCATCGCCGAAGCTGGGGCCACCTGTACCGACTGCGCCACATCCAGGCTGGAGTACCAGCTCACATTGCGCTGCGTCTGAGTGGCGCCAACATTGAGGCTGATGTCGCTGATTTCCGGGGCTGGTGTCGCGCTATCGAACGTGGCCGTCAATTTGGCGAAATCCAGATAGATGTCCGAGCTCGAGGCCCGATCTTGATACAGCGCCACCGCAACGGTGTTGGTTCCTGAATGCACAGCATCGGAGGGAATCGAGAAGCTGGAGGTCGCCGGGTCGCTGCCGGATTCGCCCGCGTATTGCAGGTTGGTTGTGGTCGAGGTGGCCCGATCATCCAGATAGTGCGCGACCAGCTTGCCGTTGACGTACACCCGGATGGCGTCGTCGTAGCTGATGGACGCATCCAGCGAACTCAACTTGTCGAGGTGACTGGCGTCGAGTTGAAAGGTGGTGCGGAAAAAGTACGTGGGGATGTCGGTCTTGGTAGACGCCGAAGGGTCAACATATTGGTTAAGCAGACTCTTGATGGTCCCGCCGTTAATGGTGGAGGTGCCGTTCTTGGCGCCAAAACCGCCCGCGGCGCTTTTCCAGCCGGAATCGTCGAAACTAGGGTCGGTCCAGCTGTTGAGGTCGCTGGTCGGGCAGGGCTCAGTATTGTCGTCCAAGTACTTCCAGTTGGTCGCTGACGTCGACAGCAGATCAACCGGATCGAGGGTCGCCGCCTGCGCGGGAACCGTGACAACGATGGTGCCAAACAGGCCGGTGATGGCGGCAGCCGCCGCCCACCGTGCAACCCGCGGGCGCCACGATGCAGAGGTAGTCATGTTCATGGGTGCCTTCCGCTCGGCGCCCTCGTGCGGGGCGCGCAATCGCAGCGAATCAGCTTCGGGTTTCCGTCTGGGGTGTGGTGAGTGAGCAGCAGGTAACCGCTGAGGGGATCTTTGGCTGCAGATGACCTGGCCGTCTGCGTACCGTTACCCGGATCGTCCGTTGAATAGGGCTGTAACTGCTAGTGTCATCCGCATTGCGCTCCAGGTGGGCGCCCGCAGCTACCGCCAGTCGGTATCTACGTCGCGGCCCGGGGGAGCTCATCCGACGCAGTATCCCCTTTGCGCCCGGGCCGCGACCCACCCTGGTTTTGTTCGGTGACGTGCGGCGGTCGGAATGGAACCGACCAGATTCTGTGTTGATCATGGGCACAGGACAGTTCAGTGACGAACGGAGACGACATGAGTGATCTCACCGGAAAGAAGGTTGCGTTCCTCCTCAAACGGGGAGTCGAGCAGCCGGAACTCACCGAACCCTGGGCGGCATTGGTGGCCCTCGGGGCTGAGCCTGTGCTGGTGTCTGAGCAGCCGGGAACAGTGACGGCGCTCATCCACGACTGGGATCGTGGCGACGACTTTGTCGTTGACCAGACCCTCGACGACGCCGACCCGGCTGATTTTGACGCCCTCGTGCTCCCTGGCGGCACTCTGAATTCCGACAAGATCCGCAACAATCCGCAGGCGATCGCCTTCGTTCGAGCGTTCTTCGACGCCGACAAGCCAGTAGCGTCGATCTGTCACGGACCCTGGATCATGATCGAAGCTGGCGCCGTCGCCGGGCGCCGCCTCACCTCGACGGTCCGCATCTCCACTGACCTGAAGAATGCGGGCGCTGAATGGGTGGACGCCGAAGTTGTCGTGGACGGCAATCTGGTTACCAGCCGCAGCCCGCGCGACCTTCCTGCATTCAACGATGCGCTGGTAGCCCTCGTCGCAAAAGGATGATCTCGCTGGGATCGGATGAGCTGCGCGGTCGGTTGAGTCCGTCGCCTGGACGCGATTCGCTCCGGTGAACTCAACCGGCCGCGCATCAGATCAGCGGGTTCGGGCCACCTCGTAAAGTGCGATTGCGGCGGCCACGGACGCGTTCAACGACTCCACTGCGGAGTCGATCGGAATGCGGGCCAAGACATCGCAGTTTTCTCGGACCAACCGGGCAAGCCCGTCGCCCTCCGAACCGACCACCAACAGCACGGGGCCGTCGATTCCGTCCACATCGGCGATATCCACTTCGGCTTCGCCTGCGAGTCCGACCACGGTGAAACCGGCGGCGGAATAAGCCTTCACTGTGCGGTTCAGGTTGGT
>CAYWIN010000181.1:0-4448 GCA_964458365.1 uncultured Propionibacteriaceae bacterium | reverse complement strand
GCAAGAAAGCGGATCGCTTCGACCAATTCTTCGTCGGATTCAGCGACTCGGGGGCGGGACTCGCGATGGCCGTCACGGAACTGGACCATGACCGAGTCGTGGCCGTGGATTTCAATGTTTTCCGCCTCCGGGATTTCGAACAGCGGTTGGAGACGCCCGTAGCCAAAGATGGAGTTCTCTACCGCGAGCGCGCAGGCATGTTCGACTTCGACCGGCCAGAGAGCCTCCCCGGTGCGGGAAAGCGTCTCGACATGCTCGCGGACAACTCGGCGAATCAAGGAACGACCCAGCAGGCGGCGGTCTTGCTTGGCGAGTTCGCCGGATTCGGCAACGGTGGCGGTAATCAGCTCGGAGGCGGCGCGTCGCAGCGAGACGACCAATGCCCAATCGAGTTCAGGATCGGTCCCGTTGGCATGAGTGATCTGTTCTCGGGTATGCAGCAGCGGGAGGTCGGGCTCACTGCGGAACAGTCCGACCTCGGCCAACGGGTTCACAGCGGAGCGCCAATGAGCTCGCGCCGACTGGCGTCGCGGGCAAGTAGCCGCTGCGCAAAGTGGGTGACGTCGTCGCGGTAGCGCTGGGGTTGGCGGCGTCGAGTCACCGGGGTGCCGTGACTAAACTCCTCGACCTCAGCTGGCTCCCAGGCCAGTTGCCCCCACACGGGAAGCTCGAAACGTCGCCGGATTTCGGCCGTGCGATAGGGGCGTCCGGGGCCGACGACGGCGAGGCCCACCCGGTCTGGGCCAGCCGCCTCTTGAACTGAAGGCAGATAGAGCCGCAATGCGGCAAGGTCGGGCAGAGCACTTCGGGTAACCACAACGACCCCGGTGCACAGATCCACTAAGGGTGAGGGCAAGCCCTGGGTGCCAATGCGTCCGATGTCGACGATGACCGTGCGGGAATCTGTGGCAAGCGCCGAAGCGAGTTCAGGCCAGACCGGGTTGAACAGTGACACCATGCCGGGATGGGCGAATCCCGGCAGGAACTCGGAATTCTCTGCGAGCTCAATCACCATGGAAGGCAGAACCGATGTCAGCGGAACGCGCTCCCGGTAGGCCTGAAGGAGCCCCGAAAGGCCGCGCCCTTCGGGATCTTTGCCGCGCAGGTATCCGGCCAATATTCCCTGATCGGGTTCGCGATTCGCGTCGACCAAGAGCATGGGTTCGCGGGCGTGAACGGCCATGGCGACGGCCATGGTGGTGACACCGGGCGAACGAGCGGCGCTGGTGATGAGGAAGAGGCTCATTGGGGCACCTTTGCAAGTCGAACGAGAGCGAGTTGGTTAGCTGCGGCGAGTCGGGCAACGCGATCGCCGAGGTGGTCGGCCACGGTGACGTCAAGCAGTGTTGAACCGTCATCGAGGCGTTGTGGCACAGAGGCGACAACGGCATTGACACTGTTCCCCGAAGGTTGGTTGCCGGCGTCTCCGGCCACAGGCACGAGCCGGATGCTGGTGCCGGGGGGAAGGTCGCCGACCGGGATCCGTCCGGCTTCGAGCCGAAGCCCGAGCCGGACGGTCCCGCTAGCCACCACGGGATCCCCCACAGATTGCGGACTCAAGAGACCGCCCGCAACGAGATCCGTAATGGCGGTTTTGCCCACGATGTCCCCTAGCGCCTCAGCTGGCACCGTCTGAACGCCCAGAGGCGCATTTGCTGAGGTGATTCCTAAATCGTCGGCTCTGATGGTTTGGTCCCGCAGGACTGTGTTTTTGATGATGACGACCGAGGCCGCGCCGCTCAGATTCGCGTAGAGCAACGCGGCCCCGAGCCCCCCGAGACAGACGGCGAGGATGCCGGCGGCAATCCAACGCAGGTCGAGCCTGGGTCGAACTGCAGCTCCTGTGGAACCCGTCATCGCTGTCTCCCGCGTCGCGAGGTGGGGTCAGCCGGGGTTAGCTGATGCTCAATTCGCGACTCGGCGATGTTATGACACCGTTTAGAAGAATTCCTAATTAGTTGGCGGAAATTGTGGACAACCTAATGGCTGTGGATATCTGTACGAAGTTAAATGAAACCATTCAGTTCATCTGCGTTTAATGAAAAACGCACATGTCATGCCTCGTTCAAGAAGGTCAATACCGCTCGAACACGCCGGTTTTCCTCGTCGGGTCCCAGATCGAGTTTGGCGAAGACGTTGGCTACATGCTTGGCCACCGCAGCCTGAGTAACCACCAAGATCTCAGCGATCTGAGAGTTCGACGAGCCGTCGGCCATCAACTCCAAGACCTCACGTTCTCGAGGAGTGAGGCGTTGCAATTTGGAGTTGCCGCTTCGCGAACGCAAGAGGCTGCGCACCACTTCAGGGTCAATCACCATCCCGCCGCCAGCCACGACATTCAAAGAGTTGAGAAAGTCGGCCACTCGGCCGACACGTTCCTTCAGCAGATAACCCGTGCCGGGGGCGTGGGGCAGAGATGCCGCATCAAGCAGGATCGAAGCGTAGGCCGGGGCAACATACTGACTCAGCACCACGATAGGCAGTTGGGGATAGTAACCACGCAGCTCAACAGCTGCACGCAATCCGTCGTCGCTCATTTGCGGGGGCATCCGGACGTCGGTAATCACCAGGTCGGGCAAATCCTCGGCGTCACCGAGGGTGCGGACCGCCTCCACCAAAGAGGGGGCATCGTCTACCTCCGAAACGATCTGGTGGCCTGCCCGCTCCAAGATGCCGACCAGTCCAGCTCGAAGCAGAGCGGCGTCGTCGGCGAGTACCAGTCTCATGTGTCTCGATGGTAGGGGAAAGTGACGCTGATCTGGGTGGGACCACCTTGAGGGCTGACCAGCTCAAATGTTCCGCCGGCGGTTCTCGTGCGCTCGGCTAGGCCGCTGACACCATGACCGGGCAGCAAACGCGCGCCGCCTTGGCCATTGTCTTGAATTCGAATGGCCAGCCGCCGAGCGTCAAAATCGAGTTCCACCCGAGCCTCACTGGCGGTGGAATGCCGCGAAATGTTCGTCAGCGATTCTGACGTCACATAGTAGGCAGCACTCTCGACGGGAAGCTCCAATGGTCTCTGAGTACCGTGCAGAATCAGTCGTATCGGGATCCGCTGGCGGGTGGTCAATTCTTCAATCGCCGCTACCAGACCGCGATCGGTCAACACCTGGGGGTGGATTCCGCGAATCGTGTCGCGCAGCGAAGACAGAGCGTCCTCGACCGCAGCATGTGCCGCATTCAAAGCCCCACGAGCATTGCCTTCCTGACGCTGGTCCAGCCAATAGGTGGCCTCGCCTAGATGCATGGTCGAAACGACCAGATGCTGTTGGACACCGTCGTGCAAGTCGCGCTCAATGCGGCGACGTTCGGCCTCAAAGAGATCGACAAGTTCGCTGCGTGAGCTGGTGAGCTCTGCAACCTGCCGGTTGACGGCCGAATAGGGCGCCAGCAGCTTGTGCACGCTATAGGCCTGCGCCGAAGCCAAAGCCCAGGCAACATACAGCCCGAAGGTCAGCAGGGCGTAGAGCCAAACCAGGTTGATCACCAGCCAGATCGCGCTCGTGCCATTTCGCAGCCCGTAGTACAAGCTTGCAGCGCTGGTCAGAATCACCCCGGACAAGATGATGCCGGGGCCAGTGTCGAGGATGGCGAAGGCGATCGTGGTGGCCCAGGTGCCGATTCCCCCGTTGTCGCCGCCGTTGAAGAGGCCTCGCCAACCCGGCTCGGTCGGCTTTGACTCCGCCAATGCGGGTAAGCCCAAAAGGACCACGCGGCGACGTTCAAGCTGGGTCGTGAGTTCAACGACCCAAGGGAAGAACGGAATGCCCAAAACGCTGACCACGGCCACGAATCCGCCCAAGAAGACCGAAGAAGCGCAATAGAACACAGACTGCCAAGCCACCGGGTTGATGATGACCTTGAGAGGGTTCTTCGGTGGCAGGAGTTGTCCGCGAAGCTGGTATGCCGAAGTCGTCGTCACACCGCAACGTTAAGCCAGGTCGATACTGGACGCAGTAGCGCTAACACCACCATTTTCAGGCGGGGAACGCTACTGTGAGCCCGCTGGTTTTCACAGGAGGTTCGCGGATGCCGAATCAGCCGGGTGTGCCGCTGCCGTCTCCTCAGCTGGCGGACTGGATTCGCGAGGTTGCCGCAGGGCAGGACCCTCGCGTGGGACCGACCACGCCCGTGGTTCCCCTTCTCACTCGAGGATTGCCTACACGGCCTATCGCCCCAGAGCACTCGCAGGTTTACATCTGCGCCGGTGTGATTGTGAAGCTGCACCACACTCAAACCGATCGGCAGCGACTGGCACGACGCTTGCACTGCATCGGCGGTGCAGACATGGACCGGCTGTGGATTCAGCCGTTGCTCTTCCGACCTTTTGATGCCCCCGGCGGACGACTGGCCACAATCTGGCCGCGGGTTTCGGTGCTGGCCACCATCGACCGGCCACCGTGGGCGGCCGTCGGCGAGTTGCTGGCTCGCCTGCACCGGCTACCAAT
>CAYWIN010000180.1:0-4459 GCA_964458365.1 uncultured Propionibacteriaceae bacterium | reverse complement strand
GGCGACGCGCACGCGCCGCAGGCTTGTCGGCCATGCTTTTCTTGACCGAAAGCGTGGTAGCCATCACTTGCCAGCCTTTCCA
Source organism: uncultured Propionibacteriaceae bacterium (assembly GCA_964458365.1). Classification (GTDB taxonomy): domain Bacteria; phylum Actinomycetota; class Actinomycetes; order Propionibacteriales; family Propionibacteriaceae; genus Propionicimonas. The sequence goes on along the minus strand of CAYWIN010000180.1, from coordinate 4,377 downwards.
ACCTTGCGGCGAACATGCTCGCCGGCGTAACGCACACCCTTGCCCTTGTAGGGCTCTGGCTTACGAATCTTGCGAATGTTCGCAGCGACCTCACCGACCGACTGCTTGTCGATCCCGTATACCGTGAACTTCGTGTTGCTCTCCACCGAGAAGGTGATGCCCTCAGGGGCATTCACCACGACGGGGTGGGAGAAACCGAGGTTGAACTCCAGTTGCTGCGGGGTCTTCTGAGTGACGCGGTAACCCACGCCGACGATTTCGAGCTTCTTCTCGTACCCGTTGGTGACACCAATCACCATGTTCGACACCAGGGTCCGAGTAAGTCCATGAAGCGACCGACTCTGCCTTTCGTCGTTGGGCCGAGAAACCTCAATCTCGCCAGAGTCGTTGCGCGCGACCCGAATGGGCTCGGCAACAACCAACTCCAAAGAACCCTTGGGGCCCTTCACTGAGACCTTTTGGCCGTCCAGGGTGATATCCACTCCGGATGGAATAGTGATCGGAAGCCTTCCAATGCGTGACATCTATCCAGCTCCTCTCTCACCAAACGTAGGCGAGGACTTCGCCGCCGACGCTACGGTTCTTGGCCTCGCGGTCGGTCAACAGACCTTGCGAGGTCGAAATGATGGCGACGCCCATGCCGCCGAGAACCTTGGGCAGGGCTGTGGACTTGGCGTACACCCGCAGGCCAGGCTTAGAGATTCGGCGAACCCCCGCGATAGAACGTTCACGGTTAGTGCCGTACTTGAGGGTAAGTTTCAGCGTCTTGCCAACCTCGCCTGCACCCGGTTCGAGTACTTCAAAGTCAGCGATGTAGCCCTGAGTCTTCAAGATCTCGGCGATTCCCACCTTGATCTTGCTGTGCGGCATGGACGTCGAGTCGTGGTACGCCTGGTTGGCGTTCCGCAACCGAGTCAGCATGTCCGCGATCGGATCGGTCATGGTCATGGCAGTTGATGCCTCTTTCTCGCCATGGTTTCCGTGATGTCACGGACCTTCAGCGGATTGTGGTTTGGTCCGGGTGTGTTGTTCACCAGGAGGACTTGGTGACACCGGGCAGTTCGCCGGCGTGGGCCATCTCGCGCAAGCAGATCCGGCACAGGCCGAACTTGCGGTACACGGCCTTCGGTCGACCGCACTTATTGCAGCGGGTGTAGGCACGGACGGCGAACTTGGGCTTGCGAGCCTGCTTCACCTTCAACGCAGTTTTTGCCATCAGTCAGCTCACTTCTTGTTCTTGCCCTGGAAAGCCGGGCCCTTCTTCTTCACAGCTTTGGCCGTTTCATCGGCCGGAGCCTTGAACGGGAATCCCAATGCCTTGAGCAATGCCCGACCTTCATCGTCATTGGTAGCCGTGGTCACGAACGTGATGTCCATGCCGCGCACCTTGTCGATGCGGTCCTGATCGATCTCGTGGAACATCACCTGTTCGGTCAACCCGAAGGTGTAGTTGCCGTTCCCGTCGAACTGGCGAGCGCTGAGTCCGCGGAAGTCGCGGATCCGAGGCAGAGCCAGAGTCAACAGCCGATCGGCAAACTCCCACATCCGATTACCCCGCAGCGTGACGTGGGCGCCAATCGGCATTCCCTCACGCAGCTTGAACTGGGCGATCGACTTGCGAGCCTTGGTGACCAACGGCTTTTGGCCGGTGATCGCCGTCAGGTCGCGGACGGCTGCGTCAATGACTTTCGAGTCACGCGCGGCTTCACCGACACCCATATTGACCACAATCTTGGTCAGACCCGGGAGCTGCATCACGTTCTCGTAACCGAACTCGGCCAGCAGCGCCGGTGCGATCTCCGAACGGTACTTCTCCTTGAGCCTGGGTACGGTGTTGGTCGCAGTGGCGGCCATCAGATCTCCTTCCCGGTCTTGCGGGCGATCCGGACGCTGCGAGTAGTCGTGTACTCGCTGCCATCGGAACGCGTCTTGGTGATCTCGCGGCGCTCGTAAGCCACGCGAGTCACTTCGTCTTTGCCATCAACCTTCACCAGCAGCTGCACGTTCGAAGCGTCAATCGGCGCCTCGGTGCTGATGATCCCGCCGGCGTTATTCGCCCGGGTCTGCTGGTTCGGGGTTTCTTTGCGGTGCTTCTTGACGATATTCACGCCTTGCACCAACACGCGGCCTTCTTTGGGGTAGACCGCGATGATCTCGCCGATTCGGCCCTTGTCCTTACCGGAAATGACCTTGACGCGGTCACCGGTCTTCACGTGCAAAGAGTTCGCCATCTCAAATCACCTCCGGGGCCAGCGAGATGATGCGCATGAACTTCTTCTCGCGTAGTTCGCGACCGACCGGACCGAAAATGCGGGTGCCGCGGGGCTCCCCGTCGCTCTTGATCAAGACGGCCGCGTTCTCGTCAAACTTGATGTAGGAACCGTCAGCACGACGGGTTTCCTTCACCGTACGGACGATGACGGCCTGAACCACTTCGCCCTTCTTCACATTTCCGCCGGGAATGGCGTCCTTGACCGTGGCCACGATCTTGTCGCCGAGACCGGCGTAGCGACGCTTCGAGCCACCGAGTACCCGAATGCACAAGATCTCCTTGGCACCCGTGTTGTCGGCGACTTTCAGTCGCGACTCCTGCTGGATCATCTGCAATATCTCCTGATCACTTGGCCTTTTCGAGGATCTCGACCACGCGCCACCGCTTCGTCGCCGACAGCGGGCGGGTCTCCATAACCCGTACCCGGTCACCGACCCCAGCGGAATTGGCTTCGTCGTGGGCTTTCAGGTGCTCCGAGGAGGTCATCACCTTGCCGTAGAGCGGGTGCTTGACTCGCTGTTCGATCGCCACCACGACGGTCTTGTCCATCTTGTCCGAAACCACAACGCCCTCGCGGATCTTGCGCGCGCCGGAGCGGACCTTCGACTCTTCACTCATCTGACTCACTTGTCCTCATCCGGATCGGGCACGATACCCAAGCTGCGCTCCTGGAGCACGGTGTAAATGCGGGCGATGTCCTTGCGCGCCTCGCGCAGCCGTCCATGAGATTCGAGCTGCCCGGTCGCTGCCGCAAAACGCAGGCCAAACAGTTCTTCCTTCAGTTCGGTCACTTTGGCATTGAGCTCGTCGCGGCTCATGCCGCGTAGCTCTTTGACCGTGTCAGTGTTGGCCATCAGACCTCCCCCACTTCCCGCTTGATGAAGCGAGCCTTAAAAGGCAGCTTGTGAATCGCCAGGCGCATGGCTTCGCGAGCGATCGGTTCTTCGACACCGGAAAGCTCAAACAAAACGCGACCAGGCTTGATGTTGGCGACCCACCATTCCGGCGATCCCTTACCTGAACCCATCCGAGATTCGGCGGGGTGCTTGGTCATAGGGCGGTCGGGGTAGACATTGATCCACACCTTTCCGCCACGCTTGATGTGACGGGTCATCGCGATACGAGCACTCTCGATCTGACGGTTCGTCAGATAGGCACCTTCAAGTGCCTGGATGCCGTATTCGCCAAAGGCGAGCTTGGTGCCGCCCTTCGCCATCCCGGTTCGCTTGGGATGGTGCTGCTTACGATGCTTGACGCGACGGGGAATCAACATGTCAGGCTCCTGCGTTCTCTTGCGTAGCCGAAGCGGCAGCCGCAGCGGGCGCCGTTTCGGTGTTCGCCTCGGGACGACGACGGCCACCGCGATCACCGCGGCCACCACCGTCACGGCGCGGCCCGCGTGCAGGCCGAGTCCGGCCGCCGGCAGCTTGACGAGCCGCCTTCTGTGCCGCACGCTCGGCCCGGTTACCGGAGACGTCGCCCTTGTAGATCCACACCTTCACGCCGATCCGGCCGAAGGTGGTACGGGCCTCATAGAAGCCATAGTCAATGTCGGCACGCAGGGTGTGTAGCGGGACGCGACCCTCACGGTAGAACTCCGAACGGCTCATTTCTGCGCCGCCCAGACGACCCGAGCACTGGATCCGGATGCCCAAGGCACCGGCGCGCATCGCGCTCTGCTGCGCCTTGCGCATCGCCCGACGGAACGCCACTCGTGCACCAAGCTGTTCAGCAATGCCCTGGGCGACCAGTTGGGCGTCGGTCTCGGGGTTCTTCACCTCGAGAATGTTGAGCTGCACCTGCTTGCCAGTCATCTTCTCCAGGCGCGCACGCACTCGTTCCGCTTCGGCTCCATTTCGGCCGATGACGATGCCCGGACGTGCGGCGTACAGGAAGATGGTCAGCCGCTCGCTGCGACGCTCGATCTCCACGCTCGAAATGCCGGCCCGCTCCAGGGTTTTCGTCAGGTAGCTCCGCACCTTGACGTCCTCGGCCACCAGTTCGGCGTATGCCTTGTCGGCATACCACCGGGTCTTGTGGTCGGTCGTAATCCCGAGGCGGAAGCCATTGGGGTTGATCTTTTGGCCCATGCTCAGGCTCCCTTC
>CAYWIN010000179.1:552-4470 GCA_964458365.1 uncultured Propionibacteriaceae bacterium | reverse complement strand
CCCTGACCTTCTCATTGCGAACGAGACGCGCTACCAACTGCGCCATAGCCCCAGGCACCTTTACGGCGGCGTCGAGTCTAGCATTGGGCCGGTGACCGGAAAAACAGCTTCAGTGAGCCCCCGCCGACCCGCGCTCTTCCCCAGGAGGGTCCGACATGACAAGACGGGAACCACGGTATTGGGGTCGCATCGTCGATCGAGTTCTACTCGAGGAATGGCGGCATTGTTGGGTGTGACGATGCCGATCGTCGTGGCCGGGTGTTCCGCCGCCCCGCCAGGAGCGAGCCCGTCTCCCTCGCAGCGGGTTCCGATGCCGCCGATCACCGTGCCGACGACGTCGGTTGCGCTCCCCACCGTGTTCGGGCCCGACGGGGTCGGGGCGCTGCGTCTCGGCATGACGAAGTCTGACGCGGCGGCCACCGGGCTCGCCACAGGTATCGAAGGAACGCAGGGAACCTGCGGTCAGACTGGTGATGGGCGCCTGTTCGGCACGATCCCCGCCGCCGACCAGGACCCGGTCGGCAAGCTGTACTTCGCCACAGACTCCGGCACGCTGGTAGCTATCGAAGCCACCGAGGGGATGCTCACGCAACAAGGCGTCGGGCTGGGCAGCACCCTCGCCTCGGTCAAGAAGGCCTACCCAAAATGGAAAGGCGACGACGGGGGCCGGCAAGGTACGGGCCTGGTGCCTGTGCCCGGAAACCCCTCTGCGGTGTACCGCATCTACCTTGACGCGGGGCACGTGATGGAACTCACGGTTCAGCTCAAGACGCAGCGCTGCGTGCAGTAGCGCAAGGCGCCACAAAAGGTTGAAGGCCCCTCGCCATAGCGAGAGGCCTTCCTTCGTGCTCAGATCAGAGCGGGGTGATGTTCGATGCCTGCGGACCCTTCGGACCCTGAGTGATCTCGAACTCCACCTTCTGGTTTTCGTCCAGCGTCCGGAACCCGGAGGTCACGATCGCCGTGTAGTGAGCGAAAACATCAGGGCCACCACTATCGGGGGCGATGAAGCCAAAACCCTTCTCTGCGTTGAACCACTTAACGGTTCCAGTGGTCATGCAACTTTCTCCTTCTAACGGGCGCGGCACCCGACTCCCGGGGCCGCCTGTCGTCTCCGCACTCCCCCTGGTGGAGACAGCCCGGCACCCCGTTGTGGGGCGAGCTGGTACAGCGACTACGTCAGGAACGATAGCGGTATGTCACCCGAATGGGGAACAGTAAGACAGCGGTTCATACATTTATTCGATTGAAGATTGCTCAACTCATCTCAGCAGGCGGACAAAGTTGGTCGGGGGTCAGGCGCAATTTGGCCCTGTGGCAGCGAAAAAGCGCGTCGGGGCTGGGGAGCCACGAGCCAAAAAACAAGAAGTGAAAAAAGGTCAGATTATGTGTGCGATGCGGCGTAGATCGCGTCGATCGACGCCGCAAGTTCCTGATCGAACTCGGCATCGCTCATGCTGAATCGCAGTCCCTCGGTCAATGCGCGACTGAAACTGGCGATCACCCCGTGGTTCTCGCTGAGTAGCCGATTCGCTTCGTCTCTTCCGTATCCTCCCGACAGTGCCACCACTCGCAGAATGGAAGGGTGCTTCACCAGCTCGTCGTACTGCCCGGCCAGACTGGGAAGTGTGAGCTTCAACATCACCTGGCTTCCGTCGGGTAACGCTCCGAGGCGATCCAGGATCCCCACCGTCACCATGGCCTCGGCGGTTGCCTTGTCGACGGCCTTGATGTCGACTTCGGGCTCGATGATCGGGATCAGTCCAGCGGCCAGGATCGTCCCGGCTACCGCAAACTGTTGATCAAGAACCGCCGCGATTCCGTCGGGGTTGGCCGCCAACACCACGGATCGCATTTTGGTACCGAAAATTCGCCGATCGATGGCGCGTCGCAGCAGGGCGTCGAGTCCTGGCATCGGTTTCATCAAGCGGACGCCGTCACGGGGCTCAGCCAGCCCGTCGTCGATCTTCAAGAACGGCACGATGTGTTTGCGTTGCCAAAGGAAATCCCCGACACCCAGGCCGTCGATTTCTCGATCCATCGTCTGGCTGAAAAGAATCGCCGCCAACACCTTCTCGCCGGTGAAACAAGGGCTGGTAATGATCCGCGACCTGAACGCGTGAATCAGATCGAACATCTCCTCATCGGTCTGATACTGGCTAGGTTCGATGCCGTATCGAGCCAAGGCCCCTGGCGTGCTGCCGCCCGATTGGTCGAGCGCGGCAATGAACCCAGCTTCTTCTCCCATGCGAGTGTGTTGCTCAACATCCATGGCGACTCCTTCGGGCCAATACCGGTGGGTCAGCCCGCCGGTGGGGATCTGCAGACAACCCTACTGACAGCGAGCAGCCCGTTGCCGGATTCACACCCGCTCCCGCAGCGGTCGGGTCAGGAGTCCAGAGCGCGGGCGATCCCGTCCTCTTTCTTGCCCAGGACGGGCTGTCGGCCGCTAACGAGATCCCAGACCATCTTGATGTTCGCCGGCCATTCCCGCATCGAGCCCTCGGACCAGGCGTCACCATAGGAGCGAGCCGTGTCATCGCCGACTCCCCAAGCGTCCACGCCAACTGCTCGGCACAGGGCCAGGGCCCGCGGAAGGTGGTAGCTCTGAGTTGCCAGGAGCGCTTGGCTCACGCCGAAGATCCTCTTGGCCCGCACGCAGGTGGCGTAGGTGTCGAATCCGGCGTAATCGGCGACCACCTTCTGCGCCGGGATTCCGGCGGCGATCAGGTAGTTACGCATGGCATCGGGTTCGTTGTAGTTGGCATAGCGGTTGTCACCAGAGACCAGGATCGCGCGGACCTTCCCCGACTGATAGAGCTCTTTGGCCAGATTCAGTCGGGCGGCGAGGAAGGGCATTGGTTTGCCGTTCGACCACACTCCGGCACCGAAGACGATTGCTACCGGCTTTGGGGTGGTTTCTTGGACGCTGCTCGTCCGCCCAAGGCTGGCTGCCCAGGCGTATCCCGTAGGGCCAGCCAAGGCCAGCAATGCCACCACCAAGGCCACCGCCAGCGTTGCGACAAGCCGGCGCGGAGGCGTCTTTGGGGTGGGCATGGCACCATGCTAGGCCGCCTGGTCAAGGCGCCCAGTTAGGTGGTTTGCCCCCTAGCCACTACGGTTTTGGTGTGAAAGCTGAGAGTTCTGTGCCCGACCCGTCCTCGACCGAACCTGAGGACGGAGTGAGTTTCGCGGCCCTTGAACTGGATGATCGGCTGCTTCGAGCCCTTCGCGATCTTGGTTATGAGCACCCGTCGCCGATCCAAGCGGCGACGATTCCTGCCTTGCTGGACGGACGCGATGTCGTTGGTCTAGCCCAAACCGGAACCGGCAAGACAGCGGCATTTGCCCTGCCGATCTTGAACCGGTTGGAAATGCGGCAGAAGTCACCCCAGGCGCTGGTCTTGGCACCAACCCGAGAACTTGCCGTTCAGGTGTGCGAGGCATTTCAGTCTTATGCCGCACGCATGCACGGCGTGCATGTGCTGCCGGTCTATGGCGGCCAGGGCTACGGCGTGCAGCTGAGCGCCTTGGCCCGTGGTGTCCATGTCGTCGTCGGAACTCCCGGCCGGATCATGGACCACCTGGAAAAGGGCACTTTGGATCTGAGCCAGCTGCGCTATCTCGTTCTGGACGAGGCCGACGAGATGCTCAGCATGGGCTTCTCCGAAGACGTGGAAACCATCCTGGCTGAAACTCCCGCTGACAAGCAGGTTGCTTTGTTCTCGGCGACAATGCCGAACCAAATCAAGCGGTTGAGCGCCAAATATCTCAACGACCCGATCGAACTGAGTGTGAAGGGCAAAACCGCGACCGCGGCCAATGTCCGTCACCGTTACCTTTTGGTCTCCTTCCCGCAAAAAGTGGACGCACTCACCCGGCTACTCGAAGTGGAAAACTTCGATGGGCTGATCCTTT
>CAYWIN010000179.1:0-542 GCA_964458365.1 uncultured Propionibacteriaceae bacterium | reverse complement strand
TATAGATTGAGTCCCGTGGACCCTCGAAACAACAGATAATCCGGGCACGGGAGCAGCAGAATGGCGCGTTATGTCTTCATCACCGGCGGCGTGGTCTCGTCGCTCGGCAAGGGCCTCGCGTCGGCCGCGCTGGGGGCATTGCTGCAGGCGCGCGGCTATTCTGCCGCGGCCATCAATGGTGACGTCGCCCAGCCGCAGCGCGAACGTGTGATTGGGCAGCTCAAGTCCGGAAAACTCGACATTCTGGTTGCTACCGATGTGGCCGCTCGCGGTCTCGATGTGGAGCGGATCAGTCACGTGGTCAACTTCGACCTGCCCTTGGACGTGGAGTCCTACGTGCACCGCGTCGGACGCACCGGTCGGGCCGGGCGAAGCGGCGAAGCAATCTCCTTTGTCACTCCGCGCGAACGTCGCCTGCTGTCCACGATTGAGCGCGTAACCCGCCAGACCCTCACCCAGGTGCCGATGCCCCAGGTGGAAGACATCAACGCCAGCCGGCTGAGTCGCTTCGACAATGCGATCACCGAAGCTTTGGGTTCCGA
>CAYWIN010000178.1:0-4484 GCA_964458365.1 uncultured Propionibacteriaceae bacterium | reverse complement strand
GCCGAGTACAAGCGTGTGGTTATAGCGACTTCGGCGATGGCCGCCACCGTCGGAATCACCAGCTATCTACTGAAATACGACTTTCCGCGCGCTGCCTTCGTGCTGATGTTCACCTTTGGCGCGCTAGCGCTGCTGACCGCCCGTTTCGCCCGCCGCAAGGTGATGGGCGCGATTCACGCACGCGGCGCGCTCACCACGCCGCTGATCGTTGCCGGAGACAGCCGCCACCTCGACGAAATCGTCAAGGTGCTGAGGCGCGAGTCCTGGCTGGGGTATCGGGTCATTGGTGCCATCACCGATGACCACATCTCGTACACCTTGGCTGGCATCCCCGTGTTGGGGCGGCTCTCCGACACCGTCGAACTGCTCCAAACCCATCATGCCGAGGCAGTCTTCTTCGCTGACGGCGCCTTTGCCACCCCGGCAGATTTCAAACGAATGGCATGGCAGCTCGAGGAACGCGACGTTCAGATGATCGTGGTTCCCGGAGTCACTGACACCAGCGCCAATCGCCTGGAAGTCCGCCCTGTCGCTGGCTTACCTTTGGTTGACGTCGACAGCCCCCAAGCGATGGCCTCGGCCCGTTGGATCAAGCGCGTGTTCGATGTCACCGGATCCGCTCTACTGCTTTTGGCGGTCGCTCCTTTGATGGCTATCACAGCATTGGCCATCAAACTGGAGGACGGCGGCCCGGTGTTCTTCCGGCAAACTCGTGTCGGGCGTAAGGGCGAGCAGTTCGAATGCCTGAAGTTCCGCAGCATGTCGGTTGATGCTGAAGCGCGGTTGACCGATTTGGAGCACTTGAACGAAGGCTCAGGCCCACTGTTCAAGCTGACCGAAGACCCCCGCGTCACCCGAGTCGGCCGGATCATTCGCCGGTTCTCGATCGATGAGCTCCCCCAGTTCTGGAATGCCCTCGTCGGAGACATGAGCTTGGTGGGTCCACGCCCGGCTCTGCCCAATGAGGTCGCCACCTACGACATCGACGCTCGGCGTCGCCTGGATGTTCGACCCGGTGTCACCGGTCTGTGGCAGGTTTCTGGACGCTCAGATTTGTCGTGGGACGACACTGTGCGTCTGGACAACTATTACGTCGACAACTGGTCTATGGTTCAGGATCTAATGATCTTGACCAAGACCGCCCGCGCCGTGTTCAGACCCGTAGGCGCTTACTGACCCACCCTCCCACGAGCCTCGGTGGCGTCGGTCCCGATCCCCCGACCGACGCCACCGAGCCAGATCCGGTACGGTTCGGGCATGCCCGAACGACTCACCCGGTGGCGGCGACAATGAAAATGCCCTTCCCCCGAGCAGTCTTAGCAATCCTCATCCTGGGCATCAGCGCCGTGCTCGCGCTGAGCTTTTACAGCTCTGTGATCAGCTCAGGAGGAAACGACCACCAAGCGGGAGACTGGCTGATCAGCTACCCCGACGGTTTCATTCGCCGAGGCCTATTTGGTGAAATCCTGCTGACTATCGGACCGTCAGGGCCACCGCTTCTGTGGCTTCTGTTCGCCATCCAGGTGTCGGTGTACGTCGTGATCTTCGCCTTCTTCATTCGCTACCTGATCCAGACCAGTTTTTCCTGGTCTGCCATTGCCCTCGTGTGTTCGCCTGCTGCGCTGCCGTTCATCGGATGGGATCCTCTGGGCGGTTTCCGCAAAGAAATCCTCGGTTTCCTCGCGCTCGTCTTGTTAGCTTTCGCCCGCGAACAAGTCGGCAAAAACCGGCAGGTTGTTCTGGTCGTCGCCTCGCTGCTGGTCTGGACTGTCGGCGTCTTTTCCTGGGAATCCCTCGCTTTCCTCCTGCCGGGCGTCGGCTATCTGTTGCTCGTTGATTCCCCTCTGCCGTGGCGCAAACCGGTGGCGGCCATCTACACCGCCATCGGCCTGCTCGCCTTAGGTGCCTCGGCGATTTGGCATGGCGGCCCTGGCACAGCGACCGCGCTCTGCGACGCCACCACAGCCCGGGGGCTGGGTCCGCAACTATGCACCGGCGCTTTCGCCTGGATGGGCCGCGGACTGAATGACAGCCTCGCATCGGTAACCCAGAACCTTGCGGTTCACAGCGGATATCTGGTCGTTTTGGCTTTGGCCGCACTTCCCATCGCGCTCAGCCCGTGGCTGCGCATCCACTGGCGTTGGGCCATCGCCGCATTGATGGGAATCTTGCCGCTGTTTGTTCTCGGGATCGACTACGGACGTTGGATTCACATTCTGGTGATCGAACTGTCCGTTTGCATCGCGGTTGCCGGCAAGAAGCTGGTCGAGTCTTCGCTGTGGAACCCGCTTTCGGTCGGCCTCTATGTGTCGCTTTGGGGCGTCCCACACGCCGCTCCCACCCCATCAGACCTGGTTGGTTGGCCATTTCGAGGGTTGGCGGCCAGCGTGATTACCTCGGTTCAATCGGCGTTGCTTCGGCTGCATTAGCCAAGAACCACTCGTACATCCGCGCCAACCCGTCGGCGATTTCTACCTTCGGCGTCCAACCCATCGAACGCAAGGTGGCGTTGTCCATGATCTTGCGCGGCGTACCATCGGGTCGGTTCGTATCGAAGACCACATCACCATCGAAGCCGACGACATCGCGCAGCACCTCGGCCAGCTCTCGGACCGAGATTTCCTGATCCGATCCGGCATTGACGAGACCGCCTCGGTCGTAATGATTCATCAAGAAGACGCAGGCGTCAGCGAGATCATCGGCATAAACCAGCTCGCGCAGCGGCGCCCCTGTGCCCCACACCACGACCTCGGATGAGCCGTTTTGCTTGGCCTCATGAAAGCGACGCATCATTCCTGCCACCACGTGTGAATGCTCCGGGTGGAAGTTGTCGCCCTCGCCGTAGACATTGGAAGGCATCACCGTGAAAGCGTCAAAACCAAACTGGGTCGCATAGGCATCACACATCACCTTGCCCGCGATCTTGGCAACCGCATAGGGCAGGTTCGTTTCCTCCAGCGGACCGGTGAGCAGCGACTCTTCCGTGATTGGCTGGACGGCCTGGCGAGGATAAATGCAGCTCGAACCAAGGAACAGCAGCTTCTTGACACCGTGGCGGTAGGCGGCGTCAATCACGTTGGTTTGGATCTGGAGATTCTCGCGAATGAAATCCCCGCCGAAGGCCACATTGGCCGCGATTCCCCCCACTCTCGCAGCCGCAAGGAAGACATATTCGGGCCGCTCCAGCGTGAAGAGCTCGTCCACCTCATCCGGCCGAGTCAGATCGACCTCGGAATGGGTTCGGGTAATCACGTGGTGATAGCCCTGCTGCTCAAGCGATCGGGTGATTGCTGAACCGACCATGCCGCGATGGCCGGCTACATAGATGCGTTCGTCGAGTTCCATCAGTCGCCTCTCACATTCACAACAGGTCGTTGGCCGTGCCAGGCTCAGGATGGTCCTGGTACCAGGCCACGGTTCGGGACAGTCCCTCATCCAGGCCGACGGCGGGCCGATACCCCAAGGCTCTCATTTTGGAAATATCTGGGCATCGCCGCGGCGTACCACCAGGCGCCGCATCTGACGGTTCCAGCTCGAGATCTCCACCCAGGACAGCCCCAATCTTGCGCGCTACCTCAGCGATCGAAACTTCATGATCGTTGCCAATGTGGTAGATCTCCCGATGCCCACCTTCGGCGTACATCGTGACGATGCCGTCCACGATGTCGTCGACGTAGCAGAAGGCTCGGGTTTCGCGTCCGTCGCCCTGAATCGAGAACGGCACCGGTCCGCCGTCGGAAGCAGCGATGGCCTTCGCCGCCCGGACCGCGAACTGCGGCACCACATGCTTCCAGCCCATGTCGGGGCCGTACACGTTGTGGGGACGGAAGACTTGCACTTTGCGGAAGTGCTCTTGGGCATAGTTGAAGGCGATCAACTCTGAGGCGATCTTCGAGCCGCCGTAGGAATAGCGCGGGTTCAGGCTGTCGGGCAGCATCAGTGCCGTCGTTTCCGGTGTGGGGACCACCGACGGAGTTTGATAGACCTCGGCCGTTGAGGCCACCACCAGATCGGGAACGCCCGCAGTCCGACAAGCATTGACCACCGCAATCGCACCGCGAATACCGACATCCAGCACCAGTTCTGGACGCCGATAGAAGTTCTCGGTGCCGTTGATCGCAGCCAGGTGCATCACCACCTCAGCCCCAGCAAAAGCCTGCTCCAAAGCCGCCTCATCGCGAACATCGGCCGTGACGAGTCGAACCTGGTCAATGACCGGAGCAAGCCGCCCAACATCGCCACGAATCATGGTGTCGACGACGGTCACATCCCATCCGCGTTCTACCAGGCCACGAACCAGGTAGGCCCCGATGAAGCCTCCACCGCCAGTGACAACGACCCGCGTCATACCGAACGCCCCACGTTGCCAACCGCGTAATACCCTCCGCCAAGCTCGGAGGGACGCAACTTGCTGAAGTGATTCCAGTAGTCATAGAGGAACCCGTTGGGCGCCAACCGTTCCAGGTATGCGCCCGGAGTGATAG
>CAYWIN010000177.1:0-4489 GCA_964458365.1 uncultured Propionibacteriaceae bacterium | reverse complement strand
ATGAACGCCTCTTCTATCAGAAGAAGACCTGGCAGAAGCTCATCGTGATGGCCGGCGGACCTGTGATGAATCTCCTGATTGCTTTCGCACTTTTTTGGGGAATCACTGCTGGCTACGGGGTTCACCGGGCGCAGCCGGTCGTGCAAGTGGTCCAGCAGTGCGTCATCAGTGACCCTGCGCGCCACACGTGCACCCCGAGCGATCCACTCACCCCCGCAGCGAAGGCTGGACTGCGACCTGGCGACCGCGTGGTGTCTTTCAATGGCGTTGCCATCACGTCCTACACCCAGCTGAGCAACCTTCTTCGAGCAAACCTGGATGGGCCAGCCACGCTGGTCGTGGACCGGAACGGGCAGCAACTCACGTTGCCCACTGTGCACACCACTGTCAGTGAATTGCCTGATCGACTTGATCCCAGCAAGGACGTCCGGGCGGGATTCCTGGGCATTGCTCCGCAGCAGGCCTTGGTCAAGGGCGGCCCCGCCGACGTCGTCTCCGACATGTGGACCATGACGCAGCAAAGCGTGGTGGCGCTGGTTCAGTTCCCGGTGAAAGTCTGGGACGTGGTGGCGGGGATGGTTACCGGCCAGGCGCGAAGTGTGTACGACCCGATCAGCATTGTGGGTGCTAGCCAAGTCGCGGGCCAAGTTGCCGGCGATGGCGACCTGGCCAATGGTGAGAAGGTCGCGACCTTCGCCTCGTTGCTGGCCTCGGTCAACCTCTTCCTCGCGATCTTCAACTTCGTTCCGCTTCCTCCTTTGGACGGTGGCCACATCGCCGGTGCGATCTACGAATGGCTGCGTCGGAAGTTTGCGCGCCTCTTTGGACGCCCAGACCCGGGCTATTTCGACACCGCCCGATTGCTTCCGGTGGCCTACGGTGTTGGAGCATTTTTGCTGCTTTCTGGTGTGGCGTTGATCGTGGCCGACTTCGTCAGCCCGGTGAAACTGTTCTAAATTCGGCGCCAGGCGCGCCCAACATCTTGCGTACTTGCCGGTTCGGTGCGGAAGGCCTCGGTAGGCTGTTTGTTGGTTGATGGCTTGGCGTCAAACAAGCCAGATCGAGGAGAAGATGGCGGTACAGCTGGGGATGCCACAGACGGCGGCACCTGTGTTGGCAGAGCGGCGTACGACGCGCCAGATCCGGGTCGGTTCCGTGCTGGTAGGTGGGAACGCACCGATATCGGTGCAATCCATGACCACCACCAAGACCCACGACGTTGATGCAACGTTGCAGCAGATCGCTGAGCTCGCCACCGCGGGCTGCGACATCGTGCGCGTGGCGGTGCCGAGTACTGAGGATGCTGATGCGCTACCCCGAATCACCGAGCACAGCCCGATCCCGGTGATCGCCGACATTCATTTCCAGCCCAAATATGTTTTCGCCGCGATTGACGCTGGCTGCGCGGCAGTCCGAGTAAACCCGGGAAACATTCGGGCATTCGACGATCAGGTGGGCAGCATCGCCAAGGCGGCAGCCGCCGCCGGAGTTTCGCTGCGCATCGGGGTGAATGCGGGTTCCTTGGACGCTCGGCTTCTGGCGAAATACGGCGGGCCCACTCCCGAGGCGCTGGTTGCTTCCGCGCTTGGTGAGGCCGCGCTGTTCACCGAACATGACTTCTACGACTTCAAGATTTCGGTGAAACACCACGACCCTGTGGTGATGGTTCGGGCATATCAGTTGCTGAGTCAAGCGTGCGATTTCCCACTGCATTTGGGGGTGACGGAGGCTGGACCGGCTTTTCAAGGCACGGTGAAGTCGTCGGTAGCTTTCGGTGCGCTCCTGGCTCAGGGCATTGGTGACACGATTCGAGTTTCGTTGTCGGCCCCTCCGGTGGAAGAGGTCAAGGTCGGGATCAAAATCTTGGAGTCTCTGAATCTGCGACCACGCAAACTGGAAATCGTGTCGTGTCCTTCGTGTGGACGAGCCCAAGTTGATGTGTACCGCCTTGCCGAGGAAGTGACCGAAGGGTTGTCGAGCGTCACGGTGCCGTTGCGGGTCGCCGTGATGGGGTGCGTCGTCAATGGGCCAGGGGAGGCGCGTGAAGCGGACCTTGGTGTTGCTTCGGGAAATGGCAAGGGCCAGATCTTCGTTCACGGTGAGGTAATCGACACGGTTGCGGAAGACGAGATCGTGCCGCGACTGATCGCCGAGGCGCGTCGACTCGCTGCAGAACAGTTCCCCGAAGAATCCGGTTCGCCGCAAGTGATGGTTCGGTGATCTGATGCCAGCACGGATTCTGACTTCGACTGATGCCACGTCCGTGCGGCGCCTTTTGGCCACAGATCCCGTCGCCAACGTGCTCGTTGCTTCGCGCGTCGATGCCGGCGTACTCAATCCCGGGATGCCCGGCGTGCTGTACGGCTGGCCCGAGACGGAGCTTCGCGCGGTGCTTCATGTGGGGGCCAACTTGGTTCCCATTGCCGAAAGCGGAGACCCAATTCCCGATTTTGTTAATGCCATAGGTCGCCACCGCACCTGTCAGTCGATCGTGGGACGTTCGGATCTGGCTTTGGAGCTGTGGGCGGCTTTGAGCGCTCGGTGGGGTCGCAGCTACAGCCAGGTGCGCGAAGTGAGGGCTTCCCAACCGTTGATGGCGATTGCTGATGCGCCGCAGGTGGCGGCTGATCCGCGAGTGGCGCCGATCACCATGACGGATTTCGAGTCTTACTATCGGGCGTCGGTCGCCATGTATATCGAGGAGGTCGGAGCCGATCCCGGGTCGGGCCCGCAGTCGAACTATCGCAACTACTGCCGGTGGGTTGTCGAACAGCGCAGGGCCTTCGGGATCGTGGAAGACGGCGAAGTAATCTTCAAAAGTGACATCGGGGCTGCCAGTGGGAGCGTCGGCCAGATCCAGGGTGTCTGGTTGAAACCTGAGCTTCGTGGGCAAGGAATATCGATCCCGGCTATGGCGGCGGTAACGGAGTATGTCTTGGCCGAATTCCCGATCGCCTGCCTCTATGTGAACGACTTCAACACATCGGCGATTCGAAGCTAT
This sequence comes from uncultured Propionibacteriaceae bacterium, assembly GCA_964458365.1. Taxonomy (GTDB): domain Bacteria; phylum Actinomycetota; class Actinomycetes; order Propionibacteriales; family Propionibacteriaceae; genus Propionicimonas. Next base: position 1,488 of record CAYWIN010000177.1, on the reverse strand, counting down.
TTGCGGGTCGGTTTTGAGCAGGTCGGCGAGTTGGCCACCATCTTGTATTGAGTGGTTCTCCCCACCGACGGTCCGCTGCGCCGACCAGGTTGATGGGAAGCAATAAGATGGGCGCCGGTGCCTTCGCTCGGAGGTGCGCGGACAGCGACCAGGAAAGCTTGGTTTGACGTGGGTCTAATGGACAAGGTGTTGCACCTGGGTGAAGGGCGACAGCTGAAGAAGCTAAAGGTCGTGGCGGATCAGGTGAACCTGATTGAACCTGACTTCGAGTCGATGTCCGATGAGGAGTTGCGTGGCCAGACTGAAGACTTCAAGAAGCGTTTCGAAGACGGAGAGAGCCTCGATTCGTTGATGCCTGAAGCCTTCGCCACCGTTCGTGAAGCTTCCCGGCGGGTGTTGGGAAAGCGTCACTTCGACGTGCAGATTCAAGGTGGTGCCGCGCTGCATTGGGGCAACATCGCTGAGATGAAGACCGGTGAAGGCAAGACGCTGGTGGCGGTCTTGGCTTCCTATTTGAACGCACTGCCTGGCGAGGGCGTCCATGTGGTCACTGTCAACGACTTTCTGGCCAAATACCAGTCTGAGCAGATGGGCCGTATCCATCACTTCCTGGGCCTCAAAGTGGGGGCGATCCTGTCGGAGATGACTCCGGCTGAGCGTCGCGAGGCCTATGCCTGTGACATCACCTATGGCACAAACAATGAGTTTGGCTTCGATTACCTGCGCGACAACATGGCTCTCAGTCTCGACGACTGTGTTCAACGCGGTCACTATTACGCCATCGTCGACGAAGTTGACTCGATCCTGGTCGACGAGGCGCGGACCCCGCTGATCATTTCCGGCCCCGCCGAAGACAACACCGAGTGGTACCCCGAATTCGCCAAGATCGTGAAGGCGCTCAAACGCGATGTGCACTATGAAGTGGACGAAAAGAAGCGCACCGTCGCCATCATGGAAGCCGGAATTGGGGCGGTTGAGGATCGTCTGGGCATCGAAAACCTCTATGAATCGGTGAACACCCCGCTGATCTCCTATCTGAACAACGCCATCAAGGCCAAAGAGTTGTTCAAACGAGACAAGGACTACGTCGTCATGGACGGCGAAGTGCTGATCGTCGATGAGCACACCGGTCGTACGCTGGTCGGACGGCGGTACAACGAAGGCCTGCACCAGGCGCTTGAAGCCAAAGAGGGGGTCGAGGTTAAGGACGAGTACCAGACCTTGGCCACGATCACCTTGCAGAACTACTTCCGGATGTATCGCAAACTCGCCGGGATGACGGGAACGGCGAAGACCGAGGAGTCGGAGTTCCAAAAGATCTACGGTCTGGGCGTTCTGCCGATCGAAACGAATATGCCGATGATTCGGGTGGATCAGCCGGACTTGATTTATCGCACGGAAGAGGCGAAGTTCGCTGCGATCGTCGACGATGTTGTGCCGCGCTACGAAGATGGGCAGCCGATGCTGCTGGGCACCGCCAGCGTGGCG
>CAYWIN010000176.1:4257-4529 GCA_964458365.1 uncultured Propionibacteriaceae bacterium | reverse complement strand
GAGGTTGATCGATTCATTGCCCCGGGTGACTTCGTGGCTGTCTTCGTCCAGCGTGAGATCACCGACAACGAGCACAGAATCATCGCGCACCGTGGTGGCGCCCGATCGGCGCAGCAACGAACGCAGTCTGGCCACCAGCTCCTCCAAGCTGAAGGGTTTGGTGACGTAATCGTCGCCACCTGCGGTCAGGCCACCGATTCGGTCAGCGAGCGCGTCTTTGGCGGTCAGAAAGATCACCGGTATTTCCATACTGGCAGGATTTTGTTTAAGGA
>CAYWIN010000176.1:0-4247 GCA_964458365.1 uncultured Propionibacteriaceae bacterium | reverse complement strand
AGAAAGATCACCGGTACGTCGGGCTGTTCGGTTCGGATGCGGCGCATGACTTCCAAGCCGTCAAAGTCCGGCAGCATCATGTCTAAGACGATGGCATCAGGGCGGGTTTCGCGGGCCGCCTTCACCGCGTCCAGTCCGGAGGCTGCGGTGTAAACCTCCCACCCTTCATAGCGCAGAGCCATGCTGAGCAGCTCGGTCAGGCTCGATTCGTCGTCAACGGTGAGGATACGGATCGCGGAGCCGTCGGGGCGGGTGAGGGCCTGAAGTCCGTTTCGTGCAGTAATGGCCATGGTCGGAATCTCTCAACGCAAGGTGGGGACTAGCTAGCAGCTTCCTGTGGAAAGCCTATGCGTTGCGCAACCGGTTGGGGGCTGACTGAAATGTTCATGGCGATGGCCGAGTGATGCGGCTTTCCTGGGGCAATCCCGATCTAGGTGAACATTCTGTTCACCCCGTGCGTGCAGGCTGGTCGGTTCAGGGTTGGCGGCCTAGTAGCTTGGGAGGCGCAAAAAGGGGGAAGGTGAAGATGCGGTTGCTGCGGGGTCTGACGGGGCTGTTGGGGGAACTCCTGATTACGCTGGGCGCCTTCTTGCTTCTCTTCGTTGGCTGGCAGCTGTGGTGGACCGATCTGGTCTCCGACGTCGACGCTGGCCACGTGGTTAAGGCGATGGAGGAGAACCCCAACTGGGTGCAACCCGCCCACGTCGAAATGGGACAGGCCTTTGCCATCGTGCGCATCCCCAGATTTGGCGCCGATTTCGCTCGTCCGCTCTACCAGGGCACCACGCGCGAGGTGTTGCAGCGCGGAGTCGGGCACTATGTCACGACCGCGATGCCCGGAGGGATCGGGAACTTCGCTATGGCTGGTCATCGGACGACTTACGGCAAGCCGTTCAATCGAATCGCTGAGCTTAAACCCGGTGATGTCGTGCTCGTCGAAACCAAATCCAGCTACTTCGTCTATCGAGTGACAGCCAACCAAGTCGTACCGCCGACGCAAATATCTGTGTTGCTACCTGTGCCTGACCAGCCTCAGGCCGCGCCCACCCAAGCGATCATGACCATGACGAGCTGTCATCCCGAGTTCAGTGCCCGGGAGCGATTCGTGGTTCACGGGACGCTGGCAGCCACCTATCCCCACGCCAAAGGGGTCCCCGCATCAGTCTTGGAGGTGTCGCCCTGATGTCGTTTTACGGATGGTTGTGGCAAATGCTCCCTGGCCCCCGACCGCTCAAGGTGACTCTCGTGACGGTTCTGATCCTCGCGGTGATCGCGGTCCTGTTCACCTGGGTCTTCCCGTTGATCGCCCCGCTCATGCCGTTCAACGACACGACCGTTGGAGGTTAGCGCGATGAACTGGATGACCCTGACCCCCGAGGTGATTCCCTTTGCCGTCTTCGTGATCAGCTTTGCGATCGAACCGCGAAAGTTTCGCACCGGTCTGTACCTCTTCGTAGCCCTGTCATGGGTGGGGGTGCTCGCTTTGGGCTGGCTGATTGACCTGGCCACCACCATCTGGGACGACCAGGTCGCGGGGAATCTCATGCTGGGTGTCGTCGCGGTCCTCGGGTTGAGCGTTTCAGGGTTGGCTGTCGGTCTTGTCGTGGCCGGGATCACATTGGTCGTCAAGGAGGGGTTCGCGCCACGGCGTCTCCTTTCGGCACTCTTGGGCCTGGGAATGCTGGCTTACCTCGCGGGGATCATCGCGGCGATCAACCAGGCCGACACGCGTCCGTTCTTTTGGCTGGCCATGATTGGGCTTCCGGCGGCGTACTTGGGCATCGGATTCGTCTCCTATGTGATCTACGGCAGTTTCTATCCTTGGTGGATGGGGCGCTTTGGCTCGCCCGCCCGAGCGGTGATCGTGCTGGGATCAGGGCTGGTGAACGGAGCAGTACCGCCGCTGCTGGCATCTCGGCTGCTCAAGGGACGTCAGGTGTTCGATCGCGCGGCTCAAGCGGGCTTGACGCCGGTGCTGATCACCAGCGGAGGGCAAGGCCCCGACGAACCCATCGCCGAAGGTGAAGCGATGCGGAATTACCTGATGGATCGCGGAATGCCCGGTTCGGTCATGATTGCCGAAACCGCGTCGCGCAATACCGACGAAAACGTGACGTTCAGCGCACGGCTTCTCGTCGAACGCAACATCGTCGGCCCGGTCGCTGTTGTGACCAACGATTTCCACGCCTTTCGAGCTGCCCTGGTGATGCGGGCCCATCACGTACCTGGGTACGCCGTGGGATCCAAGACGGCGCGCTATTTCTGGCCGACTGCGGTCATTCGCGAATACATCGCGGTCCTGCGTGATCACATCAGACTTAATGCGGTGCTCCTTGGGCTTTCCTGCATCCCGCTGGGCCTGGCATTGGTGGCTCACGTGATGGGCTGAGTTCCCGGTCAGTGAACGGAAAACCCCCGGTATTCCGGTTGAGGATCGGGCCAGGACAGGTCGTAGTCGTCGACTAAACCGGGCCGACCCGTCGTGGTGGGAACCTCAATCACGAAGCGCAACATGCGTCGTACGGGCGACGGTTCTCCCTGGGCGAAGACTTCCACTCGACCGTCTGGGAGGTTTCGGACCGTCCCACTCAGCCCCAGGGCGCGCGCCGTTTGTTGCGCCCACCACCGGAAGCCGACGCCTTGGACGCGTCCGGACACGATAAGGCCGACCGCAAGCATGGATTTATTCAATAACAACAAACGGTGGGGCACACATTTTTGCTTCGGAATCTGCGGTGGGCAAAGCAGGGCAGGGTCCGGGCTAGGCGGCGGGTTCTAATACCGCTATGCTGCCGTGCTGAGCAACATGGCACGCCGAGCGTTAGGGGCGCTTGGACGGTTCGGGGGTATCGTGGGCCAAGTTGGACGCGCGTCATTAGGGCATGAGCGCGAAACGGAAAGCGACCTGCTCTTTCGGGTGCGAGCCGGGGACAAAGATGCGTTCAGCGAACTTGTTGAACGCAATGAGGGGCCTGCCCTGGCCGTTGCTCAAGGTTTTGTCGACGCAGTCACCGCACAAGATGTCGTTTCTGACGCTGTGGAACGCCTTTGGGTGCTGCTGAAAAGTGGCGAGGGCCCTACCTACTGTTTGCGGCCATACTTCCTACAAATGGTGCGCAACCGGGCGGTTGACTATCAGCGCCGGGCCAAGGAAGTTCCGGTCGAGTCGATCGAACCCGGGGCCGTCGATTTCGAAAATGAGGTCGATGCGGACAACGTTCGAACCGCCTTTGAAGCGCTACCCGAACGTTGGCAGGCTGCGCTCTGGCTGGGTGTCGTTGAGCGCAGAAGCCACTCCGAAATCGGCCGGGAGCTGGATGTTGCTGAAGGGGCGGCAAGCCAACTCTTGCACCGAGCCCGAGAAGGCCTTCGTCAGTCCTATTTGAACGTGAACGTTGGTGACGGAAGTGCGTGCCCGGAGCTCGACGGCATGGTGGGCAGGTACCTTCGTGGCCGGGCCAGCCGCCGCGATGTTCATCGCGTGCATGCGCACCTCGACAAATGTGAAACCTGCCGTGCTGCGGTGACACACACTAAGCAGCTCAGCGACCGGATGGGTGCGGTGCTGGCGATTACGGCAGTGGGCGGAATCGGGCTGGCGCTTGTCCAGCGTCCTGGCGTCGCACTCGCTGCCGGACTCGGCGGCGGGCCGACCCGCGCTTGGGCGGCAGCGAAAGCATCAACTACTCCAGGACGTGTACTCATTGGTGCGGTTGCGGGGCTAGCGCTGGTGGCGGGGCTGTTCATTGCGCTTCCGGGTAACCGGGGTGACGATCCTGCTGACGCAATCCGTCAACAGGCCACCCCGTCGGGTGCGGTCCCAGAATCACCTTCGGCTATCTCACCCACACCAGGGCAAGTAACTCTGGTGCCGCCTCAGCCGTCCGAGTGTGGAAGCTGTCACACGAGCGTTCCGGTGAAGCCTAAGCCATCGGCGAAGCCGATCTCCAAGCCGACGTCAGCATCTCCGCCGGTTGTCCCGCCGCCGACGCCTACTGAAGAGGCTGCGCAGAACGCCGGTCCGGGCTAAAAAAAGTTTTCTGGTTTCGCGTAAGGAAACCGGGGACCGCCGCGTAATTAGAGTGAGTGGGCGGAGCACTTTAGGCGATGGCGGTCGCCACGCTCGTCCGCTCAAGGTCGAGGACACGCATTGGGAGATCGTGTCCGGGCCGGCCCGACGGACGCTTATGGCGTCCGAAAGGGGGTGGGCCCCGTTGTCGGGGGGCGATGGGGTTCACCTCTGTTCG
>CAYWIN010000175.1:0-4545 GCA_964458365.1 uncultured Propionibacteriaceae bacterium | reverse complement strand
ATCAATCACTCCGGCGTCAAAGATCAACTCGATAGCGTCCTCCCAACCCAAATAGGGAGCCAGCCAATCCACGACTAAGAGCCGTCGAACCGGAAGAGTCGTTTGGAGTTCTTCGGACACTTCGCGGGCCAAGCCCACGCGCGGGCTTTCGCCGGGTTCGAGGATTCCACCGGGCAGTTCAAAATCGGGCTTGAACGTCGTCTCCAAGACACAGATTCGGCTCGATGAATCCGTCAACAAGAGGTGCGCAATGGCGCGCTTGCGCGCAGTCGCCGCGTTGGCCACCGCGGTGAACCCCTCGCGGCCGTCGACGACGTCATCGCGCAGCAGGGCGTAAAAGAACTCGTCCGTCGCAACACCGGCGAGGCGTTGACGGCCGCGCAAAGTGCCCTCGCGTCGAAAGCCCAGTCGGTGCAGAGCACGTCGCGCGGACACCTTCGGCGCGGCGATGACGGTCTCAATCCGATAAACGGTCGGATCGGCAAAAATCGAACCGACCGTCAGTGACAGCGCATCGAAAAGCTGGCCGGGATCTTCGAAGGTGGGCACGGTAATGCACGCCACACCTGGGGGCTGCGCCCACTCCGAAGGGGCCTTGGTCATGACGGGTCGGGAGTGAAACGAAGGTAGATGGCACCCAACGGAGGCAGAACCACCTCAGCGCTGGCGGGATACCCGTCATGTGGCTGTGGGGTGGCTTGGATCTGACCGAGATTTCCGAATTGGTCTGATCCGTCGTATATGCCCGCGTCGGTGTTGAGAATCTCGGACCAGGTGCCCGGCATGGGCAAACCGATCCGGTACGACGTCCAAGGCACCGAGGAAAAATTCACTGCGACGGCAATGACCTGGCCCGAAGCGTCGGAGCGCAGCCAGGAAAAGGCATTTGAACCCGCATCGTTGGCATTGATCCAGGCAAAGCCCGCCGGTGAGGAATCCAGCTCCCACAAAGCGGGGTGTGCGCGGTAGATCGAGTTGAGGTCGGTGAACAACTTTTGCAGGCCTTGGTGGCCCCACAGGTCAGTGACCCACCACTCCAGCGGAACCGACTCGCTGAACTCACTGCGTTGCCCAAACTCACAGCCAGCAAAGATCAGCTTCTTACCGGGAAAGCCCCACATGAAGGCGTAAAAGGCGCGCATGGTGGCGAACTGACGCCAGTCATCCTGGGCGACCTTGGAGATCATGGAGCCTTTGCCGTGCACCACTTCGTCGTGGGAAATCGGCAGGATGAAGTTCTCCGAGTAGGCGTAGACCATGGCGAAGGTCATTTCGTTGTGGTGATACTGCCGATGAATCGGGTCGAGGGCGAGGTAGCGCAGGGAGTCGTTCATCCATCCCATGTTCCACTTGAACCCGAAGCCCAAACCGCCATGATGAACAGGGCGGGTCACCCCCGCGAAAGACGTCGACTCTTCGGCGATCATGGTCACGCCGGGAACCCGTTCGTACAGGTGGGTGTTCACATAACGCAAGAAGTCGATCGCATCGAGGTTCTCCCGCCCGCCGTATTTGTTGGGCACCCACTCGCCCTCGGGACGCGAATAGTCCAGGTACAGCATCGAGGCGACCGCATCGACCCGAAGCCCATCGACATGGAATTCCGTCACCCAATACAGCGCATTCGAGACCAGGAAAGACTTCACCTCGTTGCGCGCATAGTTGAACACGTACGTGCCCCACTCGGTATGTTCACCTTGCCGAGGATCGGCATGTTCGTAGAGGGCCGTACCGTCGAAGCGGCCCAAGGCCCAATCGTCCTTGGGAAAGTGGCCAGGGACCCAGTCCAGAATCACGCCGATTCCCGCCTGGTGAAGGCGGTCAATCAGATAGCGCAATTCGTCCGGGCGTCCGAGGCGGGATTGGGGAGCGAAGTAGTTCGTGACTTGGTATCCCCAGCTTGGTTGGTAGGGGTGCTCAGCGACCGGCATGAACTCCACGTGGGTGAAACCCGCCCAGGAGACATACTCGACGAGGTCTTCGGCCAACTCCGTGTAGCTCTTGCCCTTGCGCCACGAACCCAAATGCAGCTCGTAAATGCTCATAGGTTCGGCGTGGAGCTTGGCAGCGGCCCGGCGGGCTAACCATTCGTCATCGTTCCAGCGGTACTGGCTGTGGTAGACGATGGACGAATTTGCCGGTGCCTGTTCGGCGAAAAAAGCCAAAGGATCGACCTTCTCACGCCAGATGCCGTCGGCTCCGAGCACGTTGTACTTGTACAAGGTGCCTTCGCCAACACCCTCGACAAAAATGGTCCACACGCCCGAGTCAGGGACGAGAATCATCTCGTCGCCGGTCCACCAGTTGAAGTCGGCATTCAAGCGGACCTCGCGGGCGTTGGGGGCCCAAACCGCGAAGCGAGTTCCGGTAACGGGGCCGCGCTGATCATCGTCCAGCGTGATCTGGTGAGCCCCGAGGCGCCGCCAACACTCGGTGTCTCCACCGTTATGAAAGCCCTCAAGATCAGTTCCCGTCAGGCCGCAGAAAGGATCGTGCGCCATTGCCCCTCCTTCGGTCGCCGTGCGGTTTCGCATTGGCATGGATTGTGCCCATCGTGTCCCTGACTGAACGGCTTCGCCGTCCGAGGCGGGCTTTTTGAGATGGTGGTGTGTCTGGTTGGCATGGCGTGGTTTACCCGTTCACGGGGCCGAGCAGATGCAAGATGTGCGCCGGATTGGCCGGAGTGAGGCGAACGAAGTTGTCTTCGCGCCACACGAACTCCGCCCCAGTGAGCTCGTCCACTACTCCCACGGCTCCCGAGCTAATCCCGAGTTGGCCCAGGTCTAACTCGACCTGGGTTTCTACGGTGTGATCCGGATCAAGGCTGCACACCACGATCACCGAATCGTTGCCATCGGTTTTGACGAAGGCCAGCACGCTGGAATGCGCGCACGTCAGGAAGCGAATCTGGCGTAGCTGTTGCAGGGCGGGATGCTGGTGGCGTATCTCGTTCAACCGCCCAAGCAGCAGGTTCAGATTCGGTTCACGGTCGAAGTCGCGAGGACGGTACTCGTACTTCTCAGAGTTCAGATACTCCTCGCCGCCTGGTCGCAAGGGCTCATGTTCAAAGAGTTCAAATCCGGAATACACCCCCCAAGCTGGAGAGCTGGTGGCCGCGATGATCGCCCGAATCGCAAAGGCGGCCGGGTTACCTGACTGAAGCCCAGCAGGGTTGATATCGGGGGTGTTGACGAAAAAGTTCGGGCGGAAGAAGGCATCAGTCTGACGGGATAGCTCGGTCAAATACTCGGTGAGCTCGGCTTTGGTGTTCCGCCAAACGAAGTAGGTGTAGCTGGAGTGGAAACCTACCTTGCCCAGAGCGTGCATCATCTCGGGCGTGGTGAAGGCCTCGGCCATGAGCAAGACATCGGGATCAAACTCGCGAAGCTGCACCACCAGCCAGGCCCAAAAGTTCAACGGCTTTGTGTGTGGATTGTCGACGCGGAAGATCTTCACCCCGTGTGAAATCCAGAACTTCAGCACATCCAGGACGCCGTTGTAGATGCCCACCGGATCGTTGTCGAAGTTCAGGGGATAGATGTCCTGGTATTTCTTGGGGGGATTCTCGGCGTAGGCGATGCTGCCATCGGCTCGAGTGGTGAACCAGTCCGGGTGTTGTTCAACCCAGGGATGATCCGGCGACACCTGCAGTGCCAAGTCCAAAGCAATCTCGAGCCCCAGGGAAGCAGCTTTGGCGACAAACCGGTCGAAGGCATCAATGTCACCCAGGTCGGGATGAATCGCGGTGTGGCCGCCAGCGGAGGAACCAATCGCCCAAGGCGACCCCGGATCGGAGGGGGTGGCAACCAGAGCGTTGTTGCGTCCCTTGCGGTAGGCGTTGCCGATGGGGTGAATCGGTGGGAGGTAGACCACGTCGAACCCCATGGTTGCGATCTCTTCCAAGCGCTGATGGCAGGAATCGAAGGTGCCAGATTCCCAACGGTTTGTCCCGGGTACGACCCGCGCGCCGACTGAACGAGGGAAGAACTCATACCAACTGCCGAACAGGGCCTTCGGCCGATCCACGAAGATCGGGTACTGGCGGCTTGGCGTCACGAACTCGCGAGGTCCATGAAGTCGCATGGCGTCATTCACCCCAGCGGCGTGTACAGCCTCAAGGAGGGTCGAAACCGGTTGGTCAGGGGACATGAGCTCTGCGGCGGCGCGTAGCAGCGAAGCCGAAACCGAATCCTTGGCGCGGTCAGCGGCTCGGGCAGTGCGGGTGAGAAGCTCTTGCCCTTCGAGACAGACCAGTTCGACGTCGACGTTGACCGGGAGCTTGGCTTCGGCAATGTGGACCCACGTGCGCCACGGATCGGACCAGCCTTCGATTCGGAAGCGCCACGCACCGCGCTGGTCGGGCCGCACCCAGGCTTCCCAAGGATCGAGGCCACGCGGTTCGACAGGAGTCATATCGATTCGTCGCGTCGCGCCGGACGGATCGGTCAAGATCACCGAGGCGTTCACTGCGTCGTGACCCTCGCGAAAGACGGTGGCTCGAATGGGGATGAGCTCCCCAAGGACGGCTTTGGCGGGGTATGCGCC
>CAYWIN010000174.1:2472-4556 GCA_964458365.1 uncultured Propionibacteriaceae bacterium | reverse complement strand
GAGCCGCAGGTTGCTCGGCGAAAAGGGCATCTTGCGGTGCTTGCCGATCCAGAGAATCCCACGCGCTAGGCTCCAAGCGTGATCGAGCGGGGCGTTTTCAAAGCCAATGACATTCGCGGCAAGGTCGGCGTTGGCGACGCCGAATGGGACTGCGATGGTGCGAGGGCAGTCGGGGTGGCCTTCGTTGAGGCCTTCGAGTTGGCCGGCCAGGAGTTCGTCCTTGGCCGGGACACCCGTCACCAAGGTCTTGAGCTTTCTCGCGCCTTCGCTGATGGGGCGATGAGTCGAGGGGCAAATGTCATCGACATTGGCCTCAGCGCGACCGACCAGCTGTGGTACGCCTCCGGTGTTTTGGGGGTGCCGGGAGTCCAGTTCACCGCCTCGCATAATCCGAGCTGCTACAACGGCATCAAGTTCTGTCAGGCCCAGGCCTCGCCGATTTCGCCTCAACTGATGGCCCGGATCACTGAGCTGACCTACGCTCAGAGCTCGTTGGCTGCTGTGACCCGCGGACAGCTGCGCACGCAAGATCTTCTGGCGGGATACGCCGCCAAGCTGCACTCGCTGGTTGACCTGTCCGACATGCGTCGGTTGACCGTGGTGGTGGATGCCGGCAATGGGATGGCCGGGCTGACCACTCCGGCGGTCTTTGACTCACTCAACGTGAATCTGGTCGGGTTGTACACCGAGTTGGACGGGGACTTCCCCAACCATCCGCCGAACCCTCTGGATCCGGCAAACCTGGTGGCGGCTCAGGCGGCGGTGCGCACCCATCAAGCTGACCTTGGACTGGTTTTCGACGGCGATGCAGATCGCTGTTTCATCATTGACCAGAACGGTGACGTGGTTTCACCCTCCATCGTCACGGCGCTGATCGCCCGGGCTGAGCTTCGTCGGGAACCAGGAGCGGCAATTGTGGTGAATACCATCACTTCCCGCACCGTTGCCGAGGTCGTCGAAGCGGCAGGCGGAAAGGTCGTGGTGAGCTCGGTCGGCCACACCCTGATGAAGGCCCAGATGGCTGCGCATCACGCGATCTTTGGTGGTGAACACTCCGCTCACTATTACTTCCGTGACTTCTGGGGGGCCGACACGGGCATGCTTGCGGCCCTTCATGTGCTTTCGCTGGTGGGTCGGGCATCGTCGATGTCTGCGCTTGCTGCACAGTTGCCGCATTACGCGGCTTCGGGGGAGATCAATTCCCGGGTTGATGATCCGCGCTCTGCGATGCATGCTGTGGCCGAGGCCTTGGGTCACGGCGCCAATGTCTCCTGGACCGACGGCCTCCTGATCAGCGCTGATGACTGGTGGCTCAGCGTGCGTGAGTCAAACACCGAGCCGCTTTTGCGGCTGAACGTCGAGGCCCACGATCAACACACCGTTGACCAGCTCCGCGATGACGCGTTGGCCTTGATCCGGAAGGAATGATCATGGACGAGTTACCCCCCGAACTACTGGATCTCCTGGTGTGCCCCTCGTGCCACACCAAATTTGCCTGGGACTATGAGCTCAGCGAGTTGGCGTGCACCGGATGCAAGCTGGCCTATCCGGTTCGTGATGGCATCCCCATCTTGCTGGTCGATCAGGCTCGTCAGGACTGAGCGATGGATCTTTTCGAGGATTCCCGCTTGGAGGACCCCGACAGCCTGGCTGGGGCGGATCCATTACTTCGTCCACTCGCCGAGTCGGGGGCACGAATCCGGCGGGCCGCCCGTGAAGCTCACGAGGCGCTGGCCCAGCTCGACCGAGAAGAGCGCATTCGCGCGATGATCACTTTCGGGCCGGAGGCGCGGCTGCTGCGGGCCGTCCTGGAGCCCACCTGCCCGGTGCCCTTGGTCGCTTGGCCTCGGCTGGGGTTGCCCGGCTGGGTCGGTCCCTTGGACGTGGTTGTCGTGCTTGGCGGGGGCGACCGCACCAGCTTGGCGGGTGCCTTCGAAGCGGTTCGTCGCGGCTGCCGATTGATCATTGTGGCGCCGCCGGACTCGGTGCTGGCCCGCGAAGCGGGATCGTCATCCACGACGGTGCTTCCGGTGACGACGGCAGATTCCTTTGCCGCCTCGGTTGTCGCGTTGGACGCGGTCAAT
>CAYWIN010000174.1:0-2462 GCA_964458365.1 uncultured Propionibacteriaceae bacterium | reverse complement strand
GTAATCACAGCGGGATATTCAGGGCACAGCTCTCAGGTAACCAGCTTGTTTCAATAGAACCATTCAAATACAACGGAACCGATTACGACATGGGTCAGCCTTCCATAAGTGACGACGGCAGATTCCTTTGCCGCCTCGGTTGTCGCGTTGGACGCGGTCAATCGGCTCGGGCTCGGTCCGCAGATCAACGCCGATCAGGTCGCAGATGCGATGGATCGGGTCGCGGAGGAGTCAGCACCACTGGTCGACATCAGCCACAACCCGGCCAAGGCCATCGCGATGGAATTAGCCGACGCGGCGCCGTTGGTGTGGGGTGGCTCAATCTTGGCGGCGCGGGCAAGTCGTCGCATCGCTGAGGCATTGCGCGCTGCTTCTGGACGTGTGGTGTTGTCCGCAGACGCTGGGGCTCTGGAGCCGCTGCTTGCGGCGGTGCCGCCACGGGACCCGTTTGCCGATCCTTTCGAAGATGACGCGCCGTCTCCGCGCCGTCCAGGTTTGGTGTTGATTGAGGATGGGCGAGATGACGAACAAGCGGTCACCGAACGCGCACGGTTGCGATCATTGGCAAGCACCCAGGAAGTCCTGGTCTCTCAGCTCACCGGTGACGAGGGGGACCCTGTCCAGCGATATGCCACAGTGCTGTTGAAGGGGCTTTTCGCGGCCACATATTTGCGTATCGGGCTGGGTCGGACCTAACGACGGGACGATTACGGCGCCGAGTGTCGGTTCTGGCAGGATGACCGCCGTGAGTAACCATGGGGGGACCAAAGCTGTTGTTGCGGCTCTGGGTGCAAATCTATTCATCGCGGCGACCAAGTTCGGCGCTTGGGCTTTGACCGGTGCCGCGTCGATGTTGGCTGAGGGCGTCCACTCCGTTGCCGATTCGGCCAACCAGCTCTTGCTGTTGCGCGGCGGCGCAGCGGCGAAGAAAGAAGCCACCGAAGAGCACCCCTTCGGTTTTGGGCGAGCCCGATACATCAGTGCCTTCTTGGTTTCAGTGATCTTGTTCTCTCTCGGTGGACTTTTCGCGCTTTACGAGGCGTACCACAAGGTCGAAGAGACCTTGGCCGGTCATCCCAATGAGCTCCTGGAGAGCTCCTGGAAATGGGTGCCCTTGCTGGTGTTGACCTTGGCAGCTCTCGCCGAGGGATTCTCGCTGCGGACCGCGATCAAGGAATCCCGTCCGGCGAAGGGCGCTCAGTCGTGGTCTCGCTTTATCAAGACCTCGAAGTCGCCTGAGTTGCCCGTCGTGCTGCTGGAGGACTTCGCGGCGCTGCTCGGTCTGTTCTTTGCGCTGATCGGTGTGGGCATGACTTTGGCCACCCGTAATCCGTTGTGGGACGCCGCCGGTACCGCCCTGATTGGCGCTTTGCTGGTTGCGGTTGCGGTCACCTTGGCCACTGAAACTCGAAGCCTCCTGTTGGGCGAGTCAGCCAAACCGGAGGCAGTGAAGAAGATCAGGGCGGCGCTGTCCGATGCCGACGGAGTCTGTCGTGTCATCCACCTCAAGACGTTGCACTTGGGCCCTGAGGAAATCCTGGTCGCAGCCAAGATCGCGGTGGAGCCCACCGATTCGGCCGCCCGGGTCGCTGAGGTTATCGACGGAGCCGAGCGGGCAATCCGAGACGCGGAGCCCTGGGTGACCGCCCTCTACTTGGAGCCTGACATTGATCGGGCTGCGGTCACCGCAACGGAGGGCTAAACGCCGAAGATGTGGGTGAGTACGGAGCTGCCTGCGCCGCCGACGCTTTGCAGCAACCCCAGGCGGGCGTGGGCTAGCTGGTTTGCCCCTGCCGTTCCGGTCAGCTGCTGCACGATTTCGCAGGTTTGATAGATCGCCGAGGCACCAATCGGATGCCCGCGGCCTTTGAGGCCGCCCATGGTGGAAATGGGGATGCGTCCATCGCGTCGGATCTCGCCGTCGGCGGCCAGCCGCCATCCTTGGCCAGGTTCGGCGTAACCGACTGCTTCCAAAATCAGCGTGGCCATGATTGAGAACGCGTCGTGAGCCTCAAACAGGTCAATGTCTTGGCGGTGCACGTTGGCACGTTTGAATGCTTCGTGGGCCGAGCGCGTCGACGCTTCGAGTCGCAAAGGGTCTGGACGGTCGGTGATCCTAAAGCGGTCCGTCACTACGCTTGCTGCCAGCATCTTCACCGGCTGATGGTGGAAGGCGCGGGCCTGCTTTGTGCGGGTCAGTACCACGGCGGCAGCGCCATCGCAGATGGGCGCGGCATCGAAACGACGCAGCGGTGCCGACACAACCGGGGCGGCGTCGATCACTTCCGTGGTGACGATGCGGTCACGGAAGAGCGCGTTCGGGTTGCCATTGGCGTTGGCGTGCGCGTTCAATGCAAAACCGTCGAAAGCCTCGACGCCGAGGTGATAGCGGTCAAGGTATTGCTGCATCATGGCCGCGTTCGTGCTCAGCAACGTTGCTCCGGCAGGCACCTCTTGTTCGG
>CAYWIN010000173.1:0-4581 GCA_964458365.1 uncultured Propionibacteriaceae bacterium | reverse complement strand
GGCCACAACGATTGCCGCCAGCGAGGCATTGGATAAGGCTGGACGGGAAGCTCCAGCCTCAACTCCGTCGACCGCGAAAGCTACGAAGCCGAAGTCGGGGGCCGGGGCGATGACCAATACCGACAACCTCGACTCGCTGAGTGCGATCTGCAAGGCCAGCGCCTAGGGCTGAGGGCTCACAGCTTGCCGGAGCCCAGGATGTTGAACACCCATTTGCCGACCGTTGAAGTGAGTTCCCGACCGGTGGGAAAGTCCGGCACGCGGGTCATCACACAGATGCGGTAATCGCGTCCGTCGCCGACCACGGACCCCATGGAGTTGACGGCCCACAGCTTGTCGGTGGACTGGAACTGCACCCATCCGTTCTTCAGATGGACCTGAACGCTGGCGGATTTGGGCTGGCCAATGCCCCAGGTTTGGTCGTCCTCAACTTGGCCCATCAAGTCATAGATGAAAGCGCATTCGGTTTTCGTCAGCGCCGGCGTTCGCCCGGTGGCTAGCGCATCGACGAGGTGAACTTGATCGCGGGGCGTGGTCCAGGTCCAGCTCCACTGGTCGGGTTTGGCTGAGTCGAGGTGGGTGTGTGGCATGCCCGCGGCTTTCGCCAGCGTGGTGTAGCCGGGGTATCCGGCATAGGTCCACAAAGCACTGGCAGCATCGTTGTCGGAATGAGTGATGGCCTTGCGGGCATAGTCGATGTTCTGCGCGCTCATCGGGACCCCTTGGGATCGGGACTTGCGTTCGGCCATCGCCACGATCATCGGCTTCGCCATGGACGCGCTTTGGCTGGTGTAGTCGCCGGAATAGCTGTAGACGCCCCCGGTGCGCACGTCGTGAATGAAGACACCGAAGTTCTTGTTTCCTCCGGCAATGGTGCTCAGCGCCTGGTCGAGTTGGCGGCGAACCGGGCCGGTGGGCGAGGTCGTTGGTTCGGGAATCGTCGGTGTCGTGCTGCACCCAGTCAGCCCGACGGTGGCTATTCCACCGAGGACGGTTCCCGCAGTGATCAGTAGCGAACGGCGGGTGAGGCCAGAGTCCATGAAAGATCGTCCTTTGTCGTGGGTCTGCGGCCATCATGCCACCGGCGGCCCAACGATCTCAGTGACCGACATGGCGGATCGTCGACGGGTCGAGGTGTGGTGGCTTCGATAACCCCATAGGCTCACAGAGTGCGTTATGTGGTGATCATGGCCGGCGGGTCGGGCACTCGCCTGTGGCCCCTGTCGAGAAGAGGAACACCTAAACAGCTCCTTCCGTTGATCGACGGCGCGAGTTTGTTGAGGGTGGCTTTCGAACGTGCTCTGGCACTGGTTCCACTGGAACGCGTCTGGGTAGTGACAGGTGCGGCGTATGTTGCAGCGGTTTCGGAACAATTGCCGGAACTTCCCGCGCAGAACATTCTGGGCGAACCGGTCGGGCGAGACTCACTGAACGCGGTGGCTTGGGCCGCGGCGGTGCTTCGTGCTCGCGACCCGGATGCGGTGATCGCGCAACTCACCGCAGATCATCTGATCGAACCGGCTGAAACGTTCCGCGAAGTGTTATCGACGGCCTTTGCTTTGGCCGAGTCCGACCCATCGGTGTTGGTCACCTTGGGCGTAGTTCCCACCAGTGCACACACCGGCTACGGCTATCTGCATCGTGGCCAACCCATTGACGGATTCCCCGGCGCACATGAGGTTGTGGAGTTCACCGAAAAGCCAGCCCGCGAAGTTGCGGAGGCCTACATCACTTCGGGTGAGTACTGGTGGAATGCGGGGATGTTCGTTTGGCAGGCTCGCGCGTTGTTGGACCAGCTTCGGCTGCTGCTTCCGCAGACCTACACGACAGTCAATGAGCTTGCCGCTCACCCGGAGCGGCTCGACGAGCTCTTCCCCCGGCTATTCAAAACGTCTGTGGACTATGCCGTGATGGAACCGGTGTCCATGGGCCAGGGGAGTGGCCGAGTGGTGTCGGTGGCGCTGCCGGTCGAATGGCGCGATGTTGGCGGGTATCCGAGTTTGGCGGAGGTCCTTCGGTCGACAAGCGGTGACAATGCCGTCAGCGGCCCAGTGGTCCTCATGGAGTCATCGGGCAACGTCGTGATCAACCAGAATCCAGATTCGGTGGTCGCCGTGCTCGGCGTGCGTGATCTGGTCATTGTGCGGACTGACCAGGTGACTATGGTGGTGCCGTTGGCCGAAGCTGAAAAGGTCAAAGCTCTGGCAGCTCACGTCGCCGCTGAGGTGGACGAACGGTTTTCCTGAGCTGTTTGGTGTTCGCGCGCTAGCCTGAATCCCGCAACCAAGACCGGAAGAAATAAAGTGTCGATGATCGAGAAACTCAAGCGCCGCCGCGAAATGCTGGCGTGGGTGCTGATGGGACTCATTGTCCTGGGCATGGCCCTCACCCTGTGGCGGCTGGTTTCGGCGTTCTTAGTGATGTCGATCTTTTCCGCCTTCCAGTTGGTCGGCGTCAATTGGCTCAGTCTTCCTTTGGCTCTGTTGCTGGTGTTCGTGGTCTTGTCGTGCACTTTCGTCGCCCCGGCGACGAGGCGCGCCATTCAGATCACCCGATGGGCCACCGCGCTCCTGGTTCTGGGAGTTTTGTTGACCTTGGCCAGTGCCGTGATGGGCATGTGGGCTTCTGCGATGGTCGCCGGGGCCATTCTGGATTTGGTCGGTGGCTTGCTTGACGCTGCGGTGAAGGCCGTTCTGGCGGGCCTGTTGTGGTTCGTCTTGCGCGGGATCCGTGGCGGACGCCTTGCGGTCGCATCCTCGGAGGTGCCGGTGGTGGTCCCGCCTTCGTCAGAGCAGGTGGAGGCGTCGGCTGATCCGTCGGCGGGAACGGTCTGGTGGACGGCCGCCGAAGCGGCTGCGGGATCTCCCGGACGCGATCGAATGCCAACAGCCAAGGAAACCAGTTCCAAGAAGTAGGCGTGAGCGCCGCGCGATGATCACAGCTTGTGAGGCGGTTCGGCAAGGCGCCACGCCGAAGACGACCCGCCCGGGGTTGACTTATTGGTAATAACAAGCGTGTAATTCAATACAAAGTTCGCGCTTTGTCGCGAGCGGGTCGAGGAGAATCACATGCAGGAGCTGTTCCTGATCGTGGAGCCAGAGAGCGAAGAGGGTGCTCTCAGCTGGCAGTCCCAGTCATTGTGTGCGCAGACCGACCCCGAGGCGTTCTTTCCCGAAAAGGGCGGCTCGACGCGTGAAGCGAAGAAGGTCTGCCAATCCTGCGATGTTCGGTCTGAGTGTCTTGAGTATGCATTGGCCAAAGACGAGCGGTTCGGAATCTGGGGTGGACTCAGCGAACGCGAACGTCGGCGGTTGAAAAAGCGAGCCATCTGAGACCAACGCAGGTCACGGTAGGCTGTGGACTTGGCACAGCCGCCGCACATTGGTGGCTGCTCGCGTACATGTGAGACACAAGTCGGACGTCCGAAAGGTATTGGGTGAGCGAAGCCAGCGAGTTCGGCGTCGATCCATGGGCGTGGCTCCATGAGATGGGTGAAGAAGAATCCCCAGACCTCAGCGAATTTCATGTTGTCGTGGGAATGCTTGCGGCCAAGGGGAGTCCCGCGCGATGCCGCGCGGCGATTGAGGCACAGACTGCCCCGGTCTCGGCCATCGTCACTGAGCTGACCTCCACGACACCGGGAGACTGGTTCTGGATCGTTCCCGATGACTGCGAACCGGAACCAGAAGCGCTCGCCGCGCTCCTGATGCGCGTCCTGCACCAACCCGATGCTGCGGTGGTCGGCGCGCTGCTCATCGAGCCTCGACGTCGCGGCGCAGGCAAGCTGGTGAGCGACTGGGCTCAGACCATTTCCAGTAACGGACGGATGCGCACCCTCACCGACCCAGGCGAGCTCTATCAAGGCCAGCTGTCGGCCGGCCGTGCGCTGGGGGTGCCGATGGCAGGCATGCTCGTTCGCGGAGATGTCTGGCGATTCTTGGGTGGTTTCAATCCGCTGATGCCCGAAGGCCACCGCGGGCTCGACTTTGGTTGGCGAGCGAACCTGACCGGCTACCAGGTATTGGTCGAGCCGGATGCTCAGCTGACCAACTACGCCGACTTTGACGACCCCGTTCAAGCGCGGGCAGCGGGGCTGGCCTTGGTCTTGGCTCACACCCAGGCTCGTTGGAGATGGCTGGTGTCGGTCCGACTGGCTTTGGTGACGGCGCTGATGTCGTTGAGCTTCCTTCTGGGTAAGGACCTCGACCGGGCCGGAGAAGAAATCTCTGGACTGTGGACCTGGATCCGAGATAGCGAACTGCGACGGTCCCTCAACGACCAACTCGCATCATTGCCGATCAATACCGAGCGGGCGGCGGGGACCCGATCTCTGCGTCCCACCCTCAGTACCGCGATTCGTCGCGCAGCAGGCTTGACCATGGCGCGTCTGGGCGGGTGGATTGAGACATTTTCTGGCGGCGCGGCCAGCGTCAGCATCGAAGAGATGATCGGTGATGATTTCGCCGAAAAGAGCAACTCCTCCACCAAAGTCCCGTTCACGGCGGTTGCGGTCACCGCCTTGGTCATCGGCGCCCTCGTGGCAGCGCGGGGCGCATTCGGGGCTGGATTGCTGACTGCGCC
>CAYWIN010000172.1:0-4611 GCA_964458365.1 uncultured Propionibacteriaceae bacterium | reverse complement strand
ATCCGAAGCCGCACAGCGAGCGCGAGACCAGGTCCGCACCACTCGTTCAGCGAACAGCCCCGTTCCGGCCGAACCCGAAGCCGAACCCAGCCGAAACGATGTCGAGATCACCGAGGATGCATCCAGCAGCGAAGACCTCCTGCGGAAACACCTCGGTGCCGAACTCATCGATCCGTCGTGAGTCCCACCGCACGACTAGCATGGCTGCGCCAACCTAAAGGAGAGTGCCGTGTTTGATCCCGGATCCATGGATCTATCCGCCCTGCTCGCCCAAGCCCAAGAGCTGCAAGATCAGTTCGAGCGCGCCCAAGAAGAACTCGGGAACCAACGGGTCACCGGCTCGGCAGGCGGGGGCCTGATCGAGGCCACGGTGAGCGGCGTCGGGGAGCTGGTGGGCTTGACGATCACGCCCGAAGCCATCGAGTCCACCGATCCAGAGACCCTGGCGGACTTGGTGGTGGCTGCGGTGCGCGACGCCAACAACAAAGCCATGACCCTTGCTCAGGCCACTATGCCGAGCATGCCCGAGTTGGACGACTAAGGGCCTCAATGTACGAAGGTCCGATTCAGACCCTGATCGACGAACTCGGGCGTCTGCCTGGGGTCGGTCCCAAAGGCGCCCAACGCATCGCCTTCCACATTCTTGCCACGGATGCTGAAGACGTCGAGCGCCTGGCCGACGCCCTGCGCGAAGTCAGCCAGAAGGTTCGGTTCTGTCAGACCTGCTTCAACATTTCTCAAGAAGACACCTGCCGGATTTGCCAGGACTCTCGGCGGGATCGCACCGCGATCTGCGTCGTCGAGGAATCCAAAGATGTGGCAGCCATTGAACGCACCCACGAGTTCCGCGGGTTGTATCACGTGCTTGGTGGCGCGATCAGCCCCATCGATAACATCGGCCCGGCCGAGCTGCGCATTCGCGAACTGCTCACGCGACTTGCCGATGGGACGGTCACCGAAGTGATTCTGGCCACCGACCCCAACTTGGAGGGCGAGGCCACCGCCACCTACATTTCTCGCCTCTTAGTAGACACCGATGTGGTGGTTTCCCGGCTGGCCAGCGGTTTGCCGGTGGGCGGAGATCTGGAATACGCCGACGAGATCACGTTGGGGCGGGCATTCGCCGGTCGACGGCGGCTGAACGAGCCACGCCCGTGATTCCGCAAACTCCGATCCGTCTGATCGCAACCGACCTTGATGGGACGGTGCTTCGCGACGACAAGACCGTCGGTCGCCGCACGATCGCTGCGCTGCGTGCCGCCGCAGATGCCGGAATCTACTTGGTGGTCGCCACCGGGCGTCAGATGCTTCAACTTCCCGACGAAATCGCCTGCTGCGGCTACAGCCATGTGGTGGCCAGCAACGGCGCGATCGCCGGGGATCTCGCCAACGGCGCGGTGATCTTCGAAAACCACCTGCACCCGACTTCCGCAGCCGCACTGGTCGCCTATCTGCGTCACGCTGTGCCCGATGCTCGGGTGTCCTGCGTCCGCAACCAGGGGCACCTTCACGCGGCCGAACCGGGCTATCAAGAACTGCTCAGCGAGATGGAGAAGGTGCCGCGGTGGTGGAACATCGTCACCTATCCCACGGACCAGGTGACCTCCGAACCCACCTTGAAACTCACCGTCCGACACCCTGAACTCACCGCCGATCAGCTTTATGCGGTGGTGCACGATTCGGGATTGGACGGCTTCACCGCCACCACCTCTGGAGCACCATTCCTTGAAGTGGGCGGACACGGCGTGACGAAGGCCACTGGCCTGGCGCAGCTGTGTGAATTGCTGGAAGTCCCCGCCCAGGCAGTAATGGCCGCCGGTGACGGTCGCAACGACGTCGACATGATCCAGTGGGCCGGGCTGGGCGTAGCCATGGGCAATTCGGTTTCTGAGGCAGCCGCTGCCGCGGACGTGGTCACGGCCAGCAACCAAGAAGATGGCCTCGCCCGGGTCGTCGAAGCCATCCTGGATTCAAGGAAGGCGAAATGGAACCGACCGGTGACCCTGTCCTGACCGGGTGGGCGGCCGATTGTGCCGACCATGTGTTGGCACAGTTTGTTGATTTCGCCGACCAACCCGCACAAGCGGCCATTGCAGCAGCTCGGGCGTGGGCTTCAGGCAACGGCGCGCTGGACGACTGCCGCCAGGCCGCGTTTGCAGCCCAACTCTCCGCTCGCGACCTTGCCGAGACCGGATATCAGGCGCTGACCAGTTGCGTACGTGCCGCGAGCAGCGCCGCAGCCAGTGCCGACGACTCAGCCCTGGCAGAAACCGCTGCCGACTACGCGGTTGAGGCTTTGCTCGCCAATAGTGCTCCCTGCGAACAATCCACCGCCGGGATGGCGGAACGCCGGTGGCAATGGTTGCGGCTCGCCGAGGAGTACCGAGATCAGGTCTTTGATTCCGAGCCGCCCGAGCCAGGCCCCGCTTCTTGCACGACTAATCCCCCTTTCACAGCCTAGGCATAGCTTGGCGACGCACCATTAATGGGAGAGCTTGTCTGAAAGGAGTTCCCCATGCCTGGTTATGGGATGCACGGCGGCGGATACGGTCTGATGTTTGGCCTCGGTGGGTTCATCGTCACCTTGTTGGTGATTGCCGCGATCGTTTTGCTCATCGTCGCGCTCACAAAGCGGGACAAGAATGTCGTCGCTGGTCGCCCAGCACCGCAACCGCCGGTGGCCGTCCCGCCATCACAGCAGATCCTGGACGACCGCCTCGCCCGCGGAGATATCAGCGTCGCGGATTATCAAGCCCGCAAGGCGGCGCTACTCGGCCACACGTCGGTAACGACGGCCGAGCCCCCGGTCGAACCCTCACCGCCCGAAGATGCCGCGTCCGAGGATTCACCAAAAGCGTGAACCGTCACCGGGGAGTGCTGGCGCTCGCACTCCCCGGTGAAGTCAGCACCAAGCAGGTATTGGTCACGCCTTCTCGGCGGACCCGCCATTCGGCCCAGGCCACGAAGATCGCAACCGGCGCGAGGCTGGGCAGCAATGCTTCCGGTGGGGCACTGACCGCGTTCAGATCCGCCAAGCCCAGCCCTCCAAATACTCCCAGCAACGTGTTATTCACCACATGCATGGCAATGGCTGCCTCCAAACCGCCGGTGCGCCAGGTCAGCCAACCGGCAGCAACGGCGAAGATGGCCACGTCAACCAACCCCACCCATTCGTAGGTGTGCCCAACGACGAACAGGGGCACTGGCAAGAGGATCGCCCAGGCCGGGTGTCGCAGCCAGGTTCCGACCATCTGAGCCAAAGCGCCACGGAAGACATACTCTTCAGCCGCAGCCTGGATCGGTGTGATGAGCAAAGCGACGAGAACGAGCCACAACCCTTGCGGACGTACGCCTTCCCATTGCGGGGCACCGGTGATCAGATCCCAAGCCATGGTCGCTCCCGACGACACCAACCAGATCGCTGCCGCACCCAACATCATTCGCAAGAACCATCCGCGGCGGATCCGCCCGGCGACCGATGACAAGAACCCCGGTCGCCGTCCCACCACCCAAAAGGCAAGAAACACCGCCGGCAGCATCAAAGCAACGGTCGCAAAGGCAAAGAGATAGTTCCGTGGCTCATGGACATTGTCGAGTTCGAAGGAGATCGCTGCCTGCGGAAGGACTCCCACCTCAGCGAGAATCACCAGGCCAACAATCAGGGCCAAGCCAACCGCCACATAGATCCCGGCAGCCAACAGAACCGCCCAGAGCGGACGAAGCCGGTGCGCTCGGGCCCAAATCAGGTTGAGCCGGTGGTATCGCAGCCGGACCAGCGTGGACGATGGTTCGGTGTGGGCGACGACGGATTCACTCATGTGACTACCCTGGCCGGGCACGGCGCCACCCAGCATCGAGAATCTGGCCCAGATCGATCATCCATTGGCCTGATTCACCGTTCATCCGATCGGATGAAGCGCGCACCCCACAGCGAATCCTAAGATCGTCGGTATGTCCGGCGTGCAACGAATCTGGCGAGCGTCCTGGCCCGTCGCAGCAGCCGCACTCACAGGGCTCGCCTTTTGGGTTCTCAATTTGGGCCGAGAGCTGGAGCTCAATCCGAACATCGGGGTGGGCGTCGCTCTCCTCGATTTCGCTCTTGGCATCGTTGCGGTGACCGCTTCGGCTTTCCGACATCGGGCACCCGTGATCGTCGGACTCATTGTTGCAGTGGCAGCCGGGTTCTCGGCGGCAGCCGGAGGCGCCTGGGTGCTGACGATGATCTCGTTGGCGACCCGGCGCCGAGCTCGAGAGATCCTGCCGGTTGCGGTCGTCGGGGTCGCATCGGTGACCCTCACTGACGCCGTCCCCGCCCTGCACCGATTCGTGGTGGGCAGCGCGAGCGATTCACCGCTTGCCATCCTGATCCTCTCCGCCGCGATTTACGCCGTGCTGATCGTGATCGGGGTGGCAATTGGGTCACGCCGAGCCGAGCTGGACGGCCTGCGTCGCGAAGCAGCCACCCTCCGCGAGCAAAGCGACTCACTCAGCGCACAGGCCCGGCTCGCCGAACGATCACGGATCGCAGCCGAACTTCACGACGAGCTTGGCCATCGCCTCGCCGTCATTGCGGTGCATTCCGCCGCCTTGGATTACCGCACCGATCTGAGC
>CAYWIN010000171.1:0-4623 GCA_964458365.1 uncultured Propionibacteriaceae bacterium | reverse complement strand
AGAACACCTCGCTGTGATCCTTCGGCCCGGAAAGGCTGATGGCCATCGTGAAATCGGCACCGCTGCCGATAACCGGCTCCATGGGAACCGGATTCATCACGCCACCATCGACGAGCAGCCTTCCGTTCACCATCACCGGAGTCACCATTCCCGGAATGCCCACCGAGGCACGAATGGCCACTTCCAGCGGGCCCGAGGTAAACCACACCTCGCGTTCAGCGCCGATATCAGTCGCGACTGCCGTGTAGGGAATGGGAAGCTCTTCAATCAGGGCGCCATCGAGAATCTCGGCCATCCGACCGAGGACGCGTTCCAGCTTGACCAACCCCGGTCCAGGAAGCGCCGGGTCCAAGAGCTTGCGCACATCCTTGGCCGACAACGTCGTGACCCAATCGGTGTATTCGTCGAGCTTGCCCGACGCGTGAAGGCCCGCGACCAGGGCGCCCATCGAGGCCCCCGCAATCGCGCTGACCTCGAAACCTCGCTCGTGGAGCACCTGCAATGCCCCGATATGGGCATAGCCCCGCGCGCCACCAGATCCCAGAACCAATGCCACTTTCTTCACGACCCCATTATTCCTGGTCGTTCATGAGACCCCGGTATGGTTTTAGATATGACCCAACCGCCGGTGGCACAGCCCTGTTATCGGCATCCGGGTCGCCTCACCTACATCTCCTGTCAACGATGCGGTCGGCCCATCTGCGGAGATTGCATGATCAGCGCAGCGGTCGGCTTCCAATGCCCAGACTGCGTCCATCAGGGCGCAGTCGAAACTCGCCAGAATCAGCTGCCTTTTGGCGGGCACCTGGTGCGCCATGCATCGGCCACAACCATCGCCCTGATCGGCATGAACGTCGCGGTGTGGTTGGCTATTTTGGCTACCGGGGGTGCCTCAAGCCGTTTGGTGAGCCTGCTGAGCCTGACGCGCAACGGCTTGTGCTGGTCAAGTACCGAGTCGGGCTCGTACTACCCCGATGTGCACAACGCTGCGGTTTGCGCGCAAGTGCCAGACGGAAACTGGACTTCGGGCGCCTTCGACGGCGCCTGGTGGCAAGTCATCACCAGCGGGTTCACTCACGTCGATGTGATGCATATCGGGTTGAACATGCTCACCTTGTGGTTTCTCGGCCCACCCCTGGAGCGGATTCTCGGCCGGGCCCGTTTCCTGGCGGTGTATCTGCTGTCCCTTCTCGCCGGTTCGGTTGGCGTGTTGTGGTTTTCGGGCCCTTCGGCCACCACCCTCGGAGCATCCGGTGCGATCTTCGGGCTCCTCGGCGCCCTGTTGGTGTTGACGATTCGCCTCAAGGCCGACACGAAGACACTGCTGATCTGGCTGGGGATCAATGTGGTCTATACCGTGATCGGACCCGGAGTGTCATGGCAGGCGCACCTCGGTGGATTGCTGGGAGGAATCATCACCACGGGCATTCTCGTCCTTGCGCCCAGGGAGCGTCGCGGGCCGGTTCAGGTTCTCGGATTGCTGGGCTTCGCGCTCCTGATGTGCGTCCTGATTGGTGTGGCAGCGAGCTCGCTGTGATTGACGCCTTCTGGCGAAGAAACTGGTAGTGATCACCACAGCCAAAATCGACACCACCACGATCAGCGAAAGCTCGGTTGACACAGTAGGCACCCACGGCCAGACCCCGTGGCCCCAGTGCAAGACGAGCTTCCCGCCGATGAAGGCCAGAATTGCTGCCAGCCCAAAGCTCAGATGCGTCACCACGCTCAACGCCTGCGCCAAGAGGAAATAGAGCGCTCGAAGCCCGAGAAGGGCAAAAGCATTGGTGACAAAGACCAGATAGGGGTCACCGGTGATGCCATACACCGCCGGGACCGAGTCCACAGCGAACACGACATCGACGGCCAGGATCGCCAGCATCGCCAGCGCCAACGGAGTGAACACGCGACGGTTGCCTTCCCGCACGCTCATCCGAGTGCCGTAATACCGGTCTGTCACCGGGAAAAACCGGCGGATCAGTGTGACGAGCGGCAGTTCGCTCGGCTCAGACACCCGGTCATTGGGCGAGGCGGCGTCACGGAGGACCTTCACTGCGCTGAGGAGGAGAACCCCGCCGAAGAGCAGAAAGGTCCAGGAAAAGGCATCCATCAGCGCCGCCCCGAGTGCGATGAATGCACCACGCAAGACCAACGCTCCCGCAACCCCCACCAGGAGAACCCGCTGCTGATACTTCGCTGGCACAGCGAAAGCACCCAATAGCAGCATGAAGACAAAGAGGTTGTCCACGCTCAATGACTTCTCGACCACGTACCCGGCGTAGAACTCCAACCCGATCTGTGAGCCATGGTGCAGCCACACCCAGATTCCGAAAACCAGCGGCAACGCGAGGTAGAAGGCAGACCAGCCGAGAGCTTCCCGTCCTGAGACTTCGTGGGGCTTGCGGGTCACAACGAAATCGAGGACAAAAAGCGCACACACTGCAGCGACGGTGATCATCCACAGTGTCGGCGTTCCCACACCAAGGTAGGTATCCATTGCTCGGGCTCCTCACAGTTGATCCTGTGAGGTCTCCTTCACCGTCCAACGGTGCGCCTGCGGGAACCGGGCGGCTCGTATTGACCACAGTCGACTTGGGAAGTACTCCCCTCTCCGACGAGATTACGGTTCGCGGCGCATCCTTACCAAGCGTGCGGCGGGAATTGCGCACCAGCACTCATGCAGCCCGCACCAAGGTCGCATCGGCAATGAGGCGCTCGTGAAATCGAGTTTCACCGGTGAGTTCGGGATGAAATGCCAATCCGGTGATCGCGGCTTGACGGACGCCGACGATCACCTCCCGCCGGCGCGCTATCACCGCAACACCAGCCCCAACTCTCGTGACCACGGGCGCCCGAATGAATGCTGCGGACACCGGGCCTTCGACGGTATCCACCGTCGCCTCGGCCGAGTCCACCTGCGAGCCAAAGGCGTTTCTTTGCACAGTGATGTCCAGGCTGTGCAGCGAGTCCTGGCCCGGCGCCGGGTCAAGCACTTGATCTGCCAGCAGAATCATTCCCGCACAGGTGCCCAGGGTGGGGAGTCCGCCAGCAACCGCCGACCGGACCGGCTCCCATAAGTCAAAGATCTTCATCAGTCGCACGATGACGGATGACTCGCCTCCCGGCAAAACCAAGGCATCAATGCGGGAACCGTGCGGGCCCACCAGGTCAGCGGGGACCCGCACCATGGAGGTGCGCACTCCTTGGGCATCAAGAAGATCGACGTGCTCTCGAACACCGCCTTGCACCGCAAGCACACCCACCGTCAACGGCCCCAAGATGCCACCTCCCGTCCCCTCCACCAACAGCTCATAGCTTCAATCACCAACCCCGCTCGGCAAGGCGATGTGGCGCAGGAACGTCGGCCACGCTGATTCCTACCATGGCCTCACCCAAGCCCCGGGACGCCTCAGCAACCACCGACGGATCGTCGTAGGCAGCCGTGGCCTTCACGATTGCCGCCGCTCGCCGGGCCGGATCGCCGGACTTGAATATCCCCGAACCCACAAAGACACCTTCTGCTCCCATTTGCATGAGCAAGGCTGCGTCCGCCGGCGTGGCGACTCCCCCTGCGGTAAACAGCACGACGGGCAGCTTGCCGGTGGTGGCCACTTCACACACCAGCGAGTAGGGCGCTGCCAGCTCTTTGGCCGCAACATAGAGCTGTTCGGGCTGAGTGGCATATGTCGCCTGGAGAGCCGCAATCTCGGCACGAATGGTCCGAATGTGCTTGACGGCCTCCGAAACGTCCCCGGTGCCAGCTTCGCCTTTGGAACGGATCATCGCCGCCCCTTCGGTGATCCGGCGCAGGGCCTCACCCAGGTTCGTTGCTCCACAGACGAAGGGAACGGTGAACTTCTGCTTGTCGATGTGATTCACGTAGTCAGCCGGGGAAAGTACCTCGGATTCGTCGATGTAGTCGACCTTCAAGGCCTGCAAGATCTGCGCTTCGACAAAGTGTCCGATCCGGGCTTTAGCCATCACAGGGATCGACACGGCCTCGACGATCTGTGAGATCAAGTCCGGGTCACTCATTCTGGCGACGCCACCCTGGGCTCGAATGTCAGCCGGGACCCGTTCCAACGCCATCACGGCCACGGCCCCGGCGTCTTCGGCAATCCGCGCTTGTTCCGGTGTGACGACATCCATAATGACGCCCCCGACGAGCATGTCGGCTAGCCCTCGTTTGACGGTGATTGTTCCCTGTTGCTGAGTCATGTGATTGATCGTCGCCCAATACTGGACTACTCAACAGTGCCAATAACAACCTAGTGTTGATAGTCCAGTATTCTGTGCCCGTGCGCCGGACGCCGCAGATCACCATCCCGCTTGAGGTTCAGCCCTCATCAAGCACGCTGCCCACGCAGCTCACCGCACAAATCCGAAAGCTGATTGGTTCCCAGGTCCTCGCCCCCGGAGACCCCGTTCCTTCCAGTCGTGCATTAGCGGCCCATTTGGGCATTTCCCGCGGTTCGGTGATCGCCGCCTACGACCAACTCCTTTCTGAGGGGTACCTCAGCGCCAAACCGGGGCAGGCAACCATCGTCAATCCGCAGCTGGGCCAGGTTCACCCCCCAGCGCTAGCATCCGCCCCGCACCACGCTCCCCCAGCCCCTCGAACAGATC
>CAYWIN010000170.1:0-4641 GCA_964458365.1 uncultured Propionibacteriaceae bacterium | reverse complement strand
CATTCATGGTGAGGGCCACCAGCAACGGCAAACCCTGTTCGCGCATCTGTGAAACCAAATACAGGCAGCCGGTCAATCGCGAAGCGTCACAGGTCACCACGCTGAGATCGGGTCGCTCTTCAGCGGGCTTCCCGATCAACAACTCTCTGGTCAGCGCCTCATCAGGCGATTGCGGATCGAGCGAATAGGTGCCGGGAAGATCCACCAACGTGATCTCCATCGGCTCCTCGGAGCGGGGGTCGCAGTCACAGTCATCGCAAGCGCAGGTTGCCGCGCTCAGCGTGGACTTCCAGACTCCGCGCGACACCTCCACGGTCGTACCCGGCCAGTTCCCCATCGTCACCCGGGCGCCGGTCAGGGCGTTAAACAAGGTCGACTTGCCGGTATTTGGCGGACCGACCAGAGCCACCAAAGGGGCGTGCTCACCGGCAGTCTGCGATATCGCTGGCGCGCAACACTCCTTGACCGATGGGGTGATCGGAAGCGACCCGGAGCGCGAAGACACGTCGTTGACCGCCGCCATTAGGAGACGACCTCCGCACGCATACCACCCAAGAGCGATTTGCCCAGCGCAATTCGAGTTCCGGCGATCAGAGCCACCCGTCCACCACCGGCTGTTTTAGAGATCAACGAAAAACTCGAGCCGACCCTGAGGCCAGCTGAGGCCAGACGCTGAGTGGCGCCAGGATCGATCTCCAGCCCAACCAAGGTGAGCGACGTGCTCAATGGGGCTTTGGCAAGATCGACACCTGAGTACATATGAGTAAGGCTAGCCTTACCTGTTTCCGCTGCCAATCTCTTGTCCATTTCGTCTCACAGGGAGGACTCTGCTGGCAGCGATGGCGGCCGTCGCCGCATTCACATCGAAGGACTAATCCTCTTGGAGCAGTCCCTGGCTCAAATACCCGATCCACTCATAGACCCGATACACATAGGCTCGCGGATCCTCGTCCTCAAGGGCTTCAAGCTCTTCCACATCATCTTCGGTGCTGATCCCCAACCGCACGGACAGGCTCAAACGCAGGGCATTCAACGTCTTCAGCCAGGCATCGAGATCGATCAGACGCACCTGAACGGAATGCTTGCCGCCCTCACTTGCCCCAAGTGCATCTAGAACAACCTCGGATTGTCGCTGCCGATCCGCACGCTGTCGCGCTTGGGTCAGGCGACGAAACTCCGAGGATGCCAGCGGATCGTCACGGTAGGCGTCAGGAAAGAGGCGGGCGATCACCGGGTCGCTGCGATCCAACGGCGAATCGGTCTCCATCTCGGCCTTCCACCGTTCGAAGGGGTCGCCGTCGGGGACTTGCTCGATCTCGGCCAGCAGCAACTCGTTGAGCTGATCGATCAACGATTCCAACAGAGCAATTTCGTAATCACTCAGCTTCACCTCAATCATTGGGCCCACCCGTTTGAAGCCCCGCATCAGCCTGGCTCCATGCTGGCCCACAACCCGTAGCTGTGCATCGCATCCACGTCGAGCTCCATCTGCTCGCGGCTCCCCGACGACACGACGGCCTTGCCCGAGTTATGAACTCGCAGCATGAGCTCGTTGGCCTTCTCGGTGGGATAACCGAAATACGTGGCGAAGACATGGGTGACGTAACTCATCATGTTGACCGGGTCGTCCCACACGATCGTCACCCAATTCAGTGCGGTCAACTCCTGCTCACGAACCAGGGTGGCCGTGTCCCCGACTGGACGAACAACAGGCTTTGAGGTGGACACCGTCCCATTCTGACAGACCACAGAAGGGCGAGCGTGATTAGGCTGAGCCCATGACTGTCTTGATGGGGCCAGCCGGGAGCCCTCCGAGCACCGCCCTGCTGACCGACCACTACGAGCTGACGATGATTCGCGCTGCCATGCGATCTCGAACCGCTGACCGCGCATGCACATTCGAGCTCTTCGCCCGCCACCTGCCACCAGGGCGGCGCTACGGCGTGGTGGCAGGCGTTGGACGAGCCATGGAAGCCATCAAAGCCTTTCGCTTCGATTCAGCGGCCCTCAACTTCCTGTTGGAAGAAAACGTCATCGACACCGACCTGGCGGATTGGCTAGAGAACTACAAGTTCAAAGGCAACATCTGGGGCTACCCCGAGGGAGAAATCTACTTCCCAGGCTCCCCCGTCTTAGTGGTCGAAGCGACCTTCGCCGAAGCGGTCTTACTGGAAACCCTGTTGCTGAGCATCTACAACTACGACAGCGCAGTAGCTTCGGCAGCCTCCCGAATGATCACGGTGGCTGATGGACGTCCCTGTATCGACATGGGATCGCGTCGAACCAACGAATCCGCGGCCGTCGCGGCCGCCCGAGCCGCCTATATTGCGGGCTTCGACTCAACCTCAAACCTCGAAGCCGGACGAAGTTTCGGCATCCCGACTGCTGGAACCGCCGCCCACTCCTTCACTTTGCTGCATGACAGCGAAGAAGAAGCCTTCAAAGCCCAACTCAAAACTCTCGGCAAGCAGACCACCTTGCTGGTCGACACCTACAACATCGACACCGCGATTCAGATCGGCGTGGAACTGAGCAAGGGCAAGCTCGGAGCCATCCGCCTCGATTCCGGAGATCTGGTCACGCAATCGATCAAAGCCCGAAAACTCCTGGAATCGCTCGACGCGACCAACACCCGCATCATCGCCACCTCGGATCTCGACGAATACCAGCTTGACGAATTACGTCAAGCCCCCATCGACGGCTACGGCATCGGCACCGCCTTGGTCACCGGATCTGGGGCGCCCACCTGCGGATTCGTCTACAAGCTGGTCGCGAGGGCGCAATCATCGGCAAAAGATGCCCCCATGGAACCGGTCGCCAAGCTCAGCACGGGCAAGCCCTCCATCGGAGGGCGCAAGTTTGCGCTGCGCCGCCTCAACGCCAACGGCATCGCCGAAGCCGAGGTGATCGGAATCGGACTTCCTCCGGAGAACGACGGCAACGACCGTCCGGTGATGGTCCGACTCATGCGCAAAGGCAAGGTCGTCCAGCGCGAACTCTTGAGCGAGGCGCGCGAACGACACGTTCGGGCACTGGCCGAGTTGCCCGCTGAAGCCCAACAGATCAGCCCGGGAGAACCGGTGCTTTCGACGGTGATGATCGAAGGCACCCCACCGCCACCACCGCGGCAGCGGAAACAGAAGAAGAAAAAGAAAAAGAAGTCCTGATGATGAGCACCGCCCTCCCGACAAGAAGGCGCTGATGTCGAGCGTGGACCAATGCGCTGGCCGAGCCGCCGAACCCACACATTCACGGCCCCGCACGCCCGTCTCCTTCCCGCGCCCGACGGCTCACCTCCGTCCTCGCCACGGCAGGAATAACGCTCGCAGCCACCGCATTGGTTCATTTCGTCGACCCCAACCAGCCCGGCCACTATCCAGCCTGCGGTTTCTACGCCGTCACTGGCCGCTACTGCCCCGGGTGTGGCTCGATGCGCGCTCTCCACTTCCTCACCAACGGGGATATTTCTGCAGCCTGGTCCATGAACCCCGCTTTGGTGATCACCGTCCCGGTAGCGGTGGTGGGCTGGAGCATCTGGCTGTATCGGGCTGCCACCGGACACACCCAGCCGTTACGCATCCCCCTGTGGCTGCCCTGGACTGTCGCCGGAATGCTGGTCGTGTTCGGCATCGTGCGCAATCTTCCCGGCTTTGAGTTCCTGGCGCCCCACTGATGTCGAGCTAGGCCGGCCGCGCCGGATGCGAGTCGGCACCATTCATCACGTCCGCCAAACGCTGGCAGCGAGGGTCGCGCATCACAGCTTCCAAACTGATTCGCGCCCCTGACTCGTCCCGTAACGGAATCCGCCAGTTCGGATACTCGGTTGACGTTCCCGGCTGATTCTGGGTGGGCCGCTGGCCAACGGCATCGGTGAGCGCTGCACACAACACCCGTGATGGTGTAGCGCGTAGCAGACGGTGCATGGCCAACACCACGTCCTCACTGTCGTGCTCAGCAGCCAAATAGCCCGCATCGATCAGCCCCGCCACCATCTGCTGACTGGCGCGGATCGCCTCGCCATATTCGGATTCAAAGGGCTCAGTGAGCAGTCCCAACTCGTTGCGCAAGGTGATGTGGTCACCGGCCAAGTAGCCCACTGTGGGCGGAAGGTCATGGGTGGTCACCGACGCCAAGCTGAACAGCGGCCACCGTTCAGCAGGCAACGGGCAACCCCGGTCATCGACCTCAAACCACTCCACTGAGGTACCCAAGATGCCTCGGCTGCGCAGGTAGTCACGCACCCAAGGCTCCACCACACCAAGGTCCTCTCCCACCACCAGTGCGCCGCTCCGTTGGGCTTCCAACAGCAAGATTCCCACCAGCGCATGATGGGGGTACCGCACGTAGGTACCTTGATCTGGCGTCTTCCCTTCGGGAACCCACCACAAGCGAAACAGGCCCATGACATGGTCGATCCGCAAGCCACCCGATGAACGACACAGGCTGGCCACCAGCTGCCGAAAAGGCGCGTACGAAAGCTCCTCTAGGCGATCAGGACGCCACGGAGCCTGTCCCCACCCTTGCCCGGACTGGTTGAAGTGGTCCGGTGGCGCTCCGACGTCCATATGGTCGGCGAAAAGGCCTGGGGAAAACCACGCCTCAGCGCTTGCTCCGCTGACACCGACCGCAAGATCGTTCATG
>CAYWIN010000169.1:0-4651 GCA_964458365.1 uncultured Propionibacteriaceae bacterium | reverse complement strand
CGGAGAGGCGCTCGGTGTCTTGGGGGTGGGACGTGTTGGCTTCGTGGTGCTGGGTTTGGCGGTGTGGGTCGGCTTCGTGGTGGTGGGCTTGATGGTTGCGGTGCCGGACGCTGTGGGTGTGGGTGCCTGTGGCAGGACCCTTCCGACAGCTGGAACTGCGGCGACCACTGCGGCAGAACCCATGCCCACTCCGTATGGGGCATTGCCTGCTGAAGGGATCGTGAAGCCGCTACTGGTTGCGAACAGGGCTCCGGCGGCGATGATGGCTGCCGCCGCTGTGCCGATCTGAATGTGCCGTTTCGTCATTGGTCAGGCTCCTGTTTTGACCGGCAGCCGCGATGGGGATCGACGGACGTTGTCGCATCCCGGCCAGCCTGGTGAATTCTTCACGTTCATGCTAAATGGCTGGCCTTCAGATCGTCGGGATTTCGACCGATCCTCGATTCGGCAGTGCCGCGAGGCTTTGCTAGGCTAACCCGGCACGGCAGGTTGCCCGAGTGGCCAAAGGGAGCGGTCTGTAAAACCGTCGGCATCGCCTACGTAGGTTCGAACCCTACACCTGCCACAGGTAAACACCCTAGTCAAATGGTATTTGGCTAGGGTGTTTTTCGATCTGGCGGATATCCTCGGCTGACCATTCAGGGCAGGTCGGGTGTGTGTCGGCCCGTCATCGTCATCACGTCGAGGACGTGGATGAGTTGCTCCTCGGTGAGTTCTTGCCGCTCGACATAACCCAGTTCGCGGGCCGCGTCGGCAATCGTCACATCTTCGTCGACGGCGTGCTTGGCGATCTTCGCTGCCGCCTCATATCCGATCAGTCGGTTCAGGGGAGTCACGATGGCGGGGCTCGATTCGGCGAAGCGTCGGCATCGGTCGGCATGGGCGGTGATTCCGTCCACGCAGCGTGCAGCCAGCAGGGCTGAGACTCGACCCACGAGGGTGATCGATTCCAGCAGGTTCGCCCCCATCACGGGCAACATCACCAGAAGATCGAAGTTTCCTTGGGCGCCCGCGAAAGCGATGGTGGCGTCGTTTCCGATCACCTGTGCGGCCACCATCACGGTCGCCTCGGGTAATACCGGGTTCACCTTTCCCGGCATGATCGACGAGCCCGGCTGAAGGTCGGGAAGAGCGATTTCTCCCAACCCGGTTCGGGGCCCGGACCCCATCCAACGAAGGTCATTGGCGATCTTTACCAGCGAAACGGCCACGGTTCGTACTGCCCCGGAGGTCTCCACTAGCGAGTCTTGGGCGGCTTGTGCCTCAAAATGGTTGTGCGCCTCGACGACGGGCAGCCCGGTGTGTTCGGCCAGCAGCTCGATCACGCGTTGAGGAAAACCTGGTGGGGTATTGATCCCGGTGCCCACCGCCGTGCCGCCCAGTGGAAGCTCCCGAAGCCGGGGCAGGGCGTCGGAGATGCGGGCGATCCCGTACCGGATTTGAGTGGCGTATCCGTCGAATTCCTGACCCAAGGTGAGGGGGGTGGCGTCCATCAGGTGGGTGCGTCCAGCTTTGACGACATCGGCAAATTCCGCAGACTTGGCGGCCAATGAGGTGGCGAGCTGCTCAAGACCGGGCAGGAGCACCTCGTTGATGGCCTGAAGTGCAGCCAGGTGGATCGAGGATGGAAAGACATCGTTCGATGATTGGGAAGCGTTGACGTGGTCATTGGGGTGTACTTCGCGGCCCAACCGGGCCGAGGCCAAACGGGCAATCACTTCGTTGGTGTTCATATTTGAAGACGTGCACGAGCCGGTTTGGAAGATGTCGACGGGGAACTGGTCGTCATGGCGCCCAGAGATGACCTGATCTGCCGACGCGACGATCGCCTGGGCAAGATCGTCAGGGATGACTCCGAGCTCGGCATTGGCGATGGCAGCGGCACGTTTGATTTCGGCCAGCGCCGCGATCTGGTGGACGGCCAGAGTTCTGCCGGAGATCGGGAAGTTCTCGACGGCGCGCTGAGTCTGGGCAGAATAGAGTGCGTCGATTGGGACCCGTACCGTTCCCATGGTGTCGTGTTCGATTCGGAATTCAGTCATCGCTCACCCTCCGTTGTTGCTCTCACCCTAAGTAGCGAAAAGGGAGTGTGGGTTGATTCCCGAAAGGGCGCCGATTTGCGTAGCCCTACCGTTGGCGAGTCCTCACCGGATGCGGGGGTGAAATCGGTGGTCTCTGTGGTCGCGCCAGGCCATTTTCGGAAGGCGATGAGGCTTCTGATGAGGCTTGCGGAGGTCGGCTCGAGAGGGAACAATTTGCTGGGCATTGAGGGGCAGGTGACGCGCCGAGTTCCGATTTGGGGACGACCCCGGCCGTAAGGTACAGTCAACCGCTGTCCGGCCCCTATAGCTCAGTCGGCAGAGCGTCTCCATGGTAAGGAGAAGGTCTGCGGTTCGATTCCGCATGGGGGCTCTGAGTTCGGACGACGGAGTTACCGCCCGTCAGCCAGCGATCCTGGAGTCCGAACTGGGGCGGGATAGCTCAGGCGGTAGAGCAAGCGGCTCATAATCGCTGTGTCGCGGGTTCAAGTCCCGCTCCCGCTACAAGTGGTACCAGCTGGGAAAGAGGAAGCCGATGGCCAAGAAGGGTGCCGACGTACGGCCAAAGATCACCTTGGCGTGCACGGAATGCAAAGAGCGTAACTACATCACCAAGAAGAATCGGCGCAATGACCCAGACCGGATGGAACTCAACAAGTTCTGCCCGCGTTGCGGCAAGCACACTGCTCACCGCGAAACTCGCTGACACGTCTTCATAGGTAAGGCCGTCCGCTTCGGCGGGCGGCCTTACTGCATTGCATTACCTGAGCTGATGTCGGGTCGTTACGTGCTTGCCCGGTAGCCTGGGCGCATGCCAATCAGTGAAGCCCACGTGGGGCGCAGCTACCCTGCCACGGAGCCGTATCAGGTGAGTCGGGCAAAGATTGAAGAATTCGCCAAAGCTCTGGGCCAAGCCGAGGATCCGCACTACGCGGGGACCGAGCCAATCGCGCCGCTAACTTTCGCCGCTGTGCTGGCGGCCTCGGCGTGGGATGCGATCTTTGGTGACCCTGAACTCGGCTTGAGTCTGAGTCGTACGGTTCATGTCGACCAGCGTTTTGCGTGGCGCCGTCCGCTGCGCGCCGGGGACGAAGTACGTGCCCAGCTGACCATCGAAAAGGTGCGGTTGCGAGGGCCGGTGGCGATCATGACGATCGCCGTCCTTTTGACAGCAGACGGCGGCGAGGAACTGTGCACCGCAACGTCAACATTGATGCATACCCAGGAGGCCGCATGAGGACGACGGTGGAGGTTGGGCAAGAGCTTCCCAGCCTGACAGTCAGCCTGTCCCGGGTGGACCTGGCGCGGTACGCGGGCGCCTCGGGTGACTTCAACCCGATCCACTACAACGATGCCGCCGCGGCGGCGCTCGGGCTGCCTGGCGTGATCGCTCATGGCATGTTGACGATGGGGATGGGGCTTCGTGTCGTCACCGACTGGGTTGGCGATCCCGCACAGGTGATGAGCTACTTCGTCCGATTCACCAAGCCGGTGGTTGTCCCGCCAGTGGGTGCGGCCGAGGTGACGTTCACCGCGAAGGTCACCGGCATCGCTGACAGTGTGGCCACGATTTCGGTCGGGGCCATGTGTGGTGACGACAAGGTGTTGGGGGCTGCGGTGGCCGAGGTGCGCCTTGGCTGAACTCCTGGCCGACCACACCACCTTCGGCATCGGCGGTCCTGCCCGGAGTTGGCTGGTGCCTTCTGGCGAGGACGAACTGATCGCGGCGATCAGTGCGGCCGACGATGCGGGGCGAGCGGTGTTGGTCCTCGGCGGCGGATCGAATGTGTTGGTGGCCGATGAGGGTTTCGACGGGCTGGTGATTCACACCGGTGGCCTGCGCGGCATCGCCATCGAGGATGTGGCAGCGTGTTCTGGCGCCTTTGTGACCGCCGCTGCTGGGGAGCCCTGGGATGATTTCGTGGCGCATTGCTGTGCGCAGGGCTGGGTAGGGGTCGAAGCTCTTTCCGGAATCCCGGGTCTTGTGGGTGCCACACCGATCCAGAACGTGGGCGCATACGGTCAAGATGTCGCCGCAACGATCGCTCGGGTGCGCACGTGGGATCGAGTTGAGCGGACGGTAGGCACCTTTCATGCCATGGACTGCGGATTTGGCTATCGGAATTCGCGCTTCAAGCGGGAGCCGAATCGGTGGGTCGTGCTGTCGGTGAGCTTCCAGTTGCGGCTCGGCGAGCTGTCAGCGCCTATTGCCTACGGTGAGTTGGCGCGAGCTTTAGAGGTTGAGATCGGCCAGCGGGCTCCTTTGGCTCGGGTGCGTGAAGCAGTGCTGTCGTTACGCCGGGGCAAGGGGATGGTTTACGACCGCGCAGATCATGATTCCTGGAGTGCGGGGAGCTTTTTCACTAACCCAATTCTGGCCGATGCCAGCCAAGTTCCCGAGGGGGCACCGAGCTATCCGCAACCCGATGGTGGGGTGAAGACCAGCGCCGCGTGGCTGATCGAGCATGCCGGGTTCGGCCGGGGCTATGGTGCGGGGGCGGCGCAAATATCTGGACGGCATTGTCTGGCGCTGACCAATCGCGGACAGGCCTCGGCCGACGACGTCCTGGCCTTGGCGCGGGAGATTCGCAGCGGTGTGGAAAGCGCATACC
>CAYWIN010000168.1:0-4688 GCA_964458365.1 uncultured Propionibacteriaceae bacterium | reverse complement strand
TGCGTTTCTGCCAGACCCAGTTCCCAGGGACCGCCCGCATGCTTGACCGACGTCAACGGGGCCGCACCGGTTCCGCCATCGTGACCTGAGATCAGGACGACGTCAGCTTTTGCCTTGGCGACACCCGCAGCAACCGTGCCCACACCCACTTCAGCCACGAGCTTCACATGGATCCGGGCCACCGGGTTGGCGCACTTCAAGTCGTGGATCAGCTGTTTGAGATCCTCGATCGAATAGATGTCATGGTGCGGGGGCGGCGAGATCAGTCCAACGCCTGGGGTGGAATGACGGGTCTTCGCCACCCAGGGGTAGACCTTTTGACCAGGCAACTGCCCACCTTCGCCGGGCTTCGCACCTTGGGCCATCTTGATCTGAATGTCATCGGCATTGCTCAAATAGTCGCTGGTGACACCGAACCGACCTGACGCCACCTGTTTAATGGCGCTGCGGCGCGACGGATCGTAAAGCCTCTCG
Organism: uncultured Propionibacteriaceae bacterium; assembly: GCA_964458365.1. GTDB lineage: Bacteria > Actinomycetota > Actinomycetes > Propionibacteriales > Propionibacteriaceae > Propionicimonas. The sequence continues at coordinate 4,214 of CAYWIN010000168.1, read as the reverse complement.
GCGTCCTCCCCGCCTTCGCCGGTGTTGGACTTGCCGCCCAAACGGTTCATCGCCATCGCCAGAGTCTGATGCGCCTCCAGGGAGATCGAGCCATAGCTCATCGCGCCGGTAGAGAAGCGCTTCACAATCTCGCTGACCGGCTCCACCTCGTCGATCGGCACCGGGGTGCGCTCAGAGTCGAAGTCGAGCAGGCCACGCAAAGTCATCAGACGCTTCGACTGATCGTTGACCCGATCCGTGTAGGCCTTGAACAGGTCGTAACGACCTTCCTTGGTGGCGTATTGCAAGGTCGAGACGGCTTCAGGATCGAACAGGTGCGGTGGGCCTTCGCGTCGCCACTTGTACTCCCCACCAACCGCGAGAGTCCGGTGGGACAAGGTGATGCCCAGCGGCGGGTAGGCGGTGGCATGGCGTTTCGCCACTTCGGCGGCGATCTCTTCCAAACCAATGCCTTCAATACGGCTCGTGGTGCCAGCGAAATACTGTTCGACCAGTTCGCTGGACAGGCCCAAAGCCTCAAAGATCTGAGCGCCGGTGTAGGAGCGAATGGTCGAAACACCCATTTTGCTCATCACCTTGAGCACGCCCTTGCCCAAGGCTTTGCGGACGTTGTACAGCGCCTGATCCGGCGACGTCTTGACCAGCCATTCACGGCGGGCCAGATCCTCAGCGGATTCGAACGCCAGATAGGGGTTCACCGCAGCGGCGCCGTAGCCGATCAGCAACGCGACGTGATGGACTTCGCGGACATCGCCAGCCTCAACAATCAAACCGACCTTGGTACGCGTCTTCTGCCGCACCAAATGGTGGTGAATCGCGGCGGTGAGCAGCAGCGACGGGATAGGCGCCAACTCTGAATTCGAATGGCGGTCGGTGAGCACCAGCGTGCGGGCACCTTCGTCGATGGCCTGGCTGACTTCTTCACACAGCTCGTCCAGGCGCGCTTTCAGCGCTGCGCCGCCACCTGCCACCTTGTACAGGCCGCGGACCACGTACGCCTGATAAGCCGGCATCGACCCATCACGATTGATCCGCACCAGCTTCGCCAACTGGTCGGAGTCCAAAATCGGGTAGTTGATCACGATCTGACGGCAGCTATCCGGCCCCGGCTCAAGAATGTTTCCTTCTGGACCAAGTGTCGCGGTCAGCGAGGTCACCAACTCTTCACGGATGGAGTCCAACGGCGGGTTGGTCACCTGCGCGAACAGCTGAGCGAAATAGTCAAAGAGGAGTCGCGGACGGTCACTCAATACCGCAACCGGGGTGTCAGATCCCATCGAACCAATCGGTTCGGCACCGGTATTGGCCATTGGCGTGATCAGCAGCCGCAGTTCTTCCAGCGTGTACCCGAAGATCTGCTGACGGCGCGTCACGGACGCGTGGCTGTGCACCACATGTTGCTGTTCGGGCAAATCGTCCAGGTCAACGCTGCCCTCAGCAAGCCATTCGGCGTAAGGATGCTCCGAAGCCAACTGGCGCTTGATCTCGTCGTCATTGATCAAACGGTGCGAATCGAGGTCGACCAGCAGCATCCGGCCGGGCTTCATCCGGCCCTTCTTTACGACCGCAGCGGGATCAATGTCCAGCACCCCGGCCTCAGAAGCAAAGACCACCAGACCGTCATCGGTGACCCAGTAGCGTCCCGGGCGCAGCCCATTGCGGTCCAGCACCGCACCAATCAAGGTGCCATCGGTAAAGGTCACCGAAGCCGGCCCGTCCCATGGCTCCATCATGGAGGAATGGAAGGCGTAGAACGCCCGCCGATCCGGATCCATCTCGGTGTGGTTTTCCCAGGCCTCCGGAATCATCATCAGCACCGCGTGTGGCAGCGAACGTCCGCCCAGGTGCAAGAGTTCCAAGGCTTCATCGAACGAAGCCGAGTCGGATCCATCGGGGGTGCAGATCGGGAAGATCCGTTCCAAGTCCCCGGAGATCTTGTCGCTGGCCAACAGTGCCTCGCGCGCCCGCATCCAGTTGCGGTTGCCCTTGACAGTGTTGATTTCGCCGTTGTGGGCCATCAGTCGGTAGGGATGAGCGAGCTCCCAGGCCGGGAATGTGTTCGTCGAGAATCGCGAGTGCACCAGAGCCAAGGCGCTCTCGACTCGCTCGTCGAGAAGGTCAGAGAAGACTTCGGGAAGCTGTTGAGTGGTCAGCATGCCCTTGTAGACGGTGGTCCGCCCCGACAAGGAGGCGAAGTACACCCCGGCCTCATTGCGGGCCCGCTGCCGCAGCGGATAAACCGCACGGTCCAGATCGATCCCCGACGCATTGTCCGCGGTGGATACAAAGATCTGCTCGAAGAACGGCATGTTCCCCACGGACACCGGGCTGAGCGTCGCATCGTCGGCCGGAACGACCCGCCAGCCGTGTACCCGCAAACCCTCTTCGGTGGCCAAGTACTCGATGGTGCGTTTAGCCGTGGCGCGCGAGGTGGCGTCCTGAGGCAGGAACGCCATTCCCATGGCGTAGCAACCCGGCGCAGGAAGATCGAAATCAACAACCTCGCGCAAGAACCGGTCAGGGACCTGCAGCAGCATGCCCGCACCGTCGCCAGCGGCGGCGTCCACGCCGGTCGCGCCGCGATGATCCAAGTTGTGTAGTGCAGTGAGACCTTTAGTGATGATGTCGTGATCAGCTTTGCCACTGAGGTGAGCCACAAATGCGACTCCGCAGGCATCGTGCTCGTAGGCAGGATCGTAAAGACCCGTGGCCGGTCGTTGTGGCATAGACATCATCGCCATAGAAATCTCCCATCTGCGCAGCGAGGGCGCCGGTCAGTGGAGCGCTCGACAAAACCGCCGAGGCTGCACACTCGAAGGGCGAGCTTAGCTGAAACTGAGCACCATTCCTGCCCGGGGACACCATGATGGACCTCTCCGGGGCAAGATCACACTTAGCTCACGTACCGGAACCAGGGTCCGAGTCATCCGCAGACTGTTCGCCGGACAACGTCGCCGTCGGTTCCCCATCGGGTCCGGTAGAGCTGTTCGAGGCAGCCGAACTTGAGCCCACACCGGCCGAGATCGGTGCCGAAACCGACGGATCAACCACGCTCTCGCGGCCGGGACGCTTCGCGATCAGCCACAGCAGCAAAGCCACTCCGACCAGGCAGATCAGCGCCGCTACCGCCGCATTGAAGCGCAACGGTCCGAAGAACGGGTAGGAATAGTCGGTACGCAATGACTCTGTGAAGATCCGCCCAAAGCCATACAAGGCCAGGTAGAGAGCGAAGACTTTTCCGCGTCCCAGAGTGAAGCGCCGGTCGGCCCAAATCAGCGCACCGGCGACACCCAGATTCCACGCCGACTCGTACAGGAATGTCGGATGGAAAGTGGCGAACTCGCTGTAGCCGTCCACCCGATTGATCGGATCTATTTCGAGTCCCCACGGCAATGTGGTGGGCAGGCCGTAAAGCTCCTGGTTGAACCAGTTACCGAAGCGACCCAACGCCTGCCCGACCGCGATCCCTGGGGCGAGCGCGTCGGCCAACGCCGCAAAGGCCAGGCCGCGTCGGCGAGCCACGATCCACGCGGCCAGGGCCCCAAAGCCGATCGCCCCATAAATCGCGATCCCACCTTCCCAGATCGCCCACCAATGCCGGGTGGCACCCTCGCCTACGTAATCGGGCAAGTGCGTGAGGACGTGGTAGAGACGCGCGCCCACGATGCCGATCGGTATGGCCCACAACAAGACGGTCTCGAAGCTGTCCACTCCGCCACCGCGCGCCTTCCAACGCCTCAAACCGATCATCCAAGCCGCAATGATTCCGGCGATCACACAAAACGCATAGAAGTGGATCGTCAACGGCCCCAGCTGAAAGCTGCTGATCGATGGACTGGGGATGAAGAGCGCGATCACGAGCCCCGCACCCCGTGCGCCAGATCGGCCACCACCTCGCGCAAACCATCGAAATCGCGCGGATGCCCCTGGTCTTCGGCATTCAACAGGGTGCGAACCAGAGCCGAGCCGACGATCACGCCATCGGCGAAGCCCAAGACGTCGGCAGCTTGGGCACCATTCGAGACGCCCAGGCCCACTCCGATCAGCGTGTCGGGAGCGATCCTGCGAATTCGTGCCACCAGTTCCGGTGCCGACGATGACGCCGCAGCACGCACCCCCGTGACGCCCATCACCGCAGTGGCATAAAGCCATCCACGCGATGCGGCCGCTGCGGCCGCGATTCGGGCATCGGTTGACGCCGGAGAGACCAGAAA
>CAYWIN010000167.1:0-4769 GCA_964458365.1 uncultured Propionibacteriaceae bacterium | reverse complement strand
TGCTGATGGTGATGATCGTCGGCTACCACTTCTTGGTTTACGGCAATGACTACAGCTACTTGCCGCCCACCTCACCCGATTCGTTCTTCATCCACCTGCTGCTGTCTGGCGGCAAGCTGGGTGTAGACGGCTACGTGCTGATCAGCGGGTACTTCCTGGTGGGGCGGCGCTTCACCATCCGACGCCTGTTCCGAGTCTGGTTGCCTGTCATCACATTCTCGCTGGCGATTCCGTTGGTCTTTGCCTGGGTCCAACCCGGTTCGGTGAGTGGACCCAACTGGCTCACGGCGTTCTTCCCGGTGATCTTCGGGATCTGGTGGTTCGCGACCGCCTACGTGCTGCTGTATCTGCTCTCACCGGTGTTGAACCTGCTGATCGAAAACCTCGACCGGCGCCATTACGCGATCCTGATCGTGGCGGCAACCTTGATCCTGAGCGTGATTCCCACCCTCATCAATCGGGAGATCGTCGGCGGGGATCTGGTCTGGTTTGCCTACCTCTATCTCCTGGCAGGCTTCGTGAAACTGTATGGAATGGCTTGGGCTCACCGCTGGCGCTGGGGAGCTCTCGCGGTGGCCGGACTGGCCTATCTCACCCCTGCCGTCGTTCTGCCGATGTACGCGCTGTTCCCGGTGCCAGTCGAGTGGCAGACCTACCTTCAGCCGGGCCTGACCACGCAAACGCGCCTTCCGATGCTGATTGCTGCCGGCGGCCTGGTGCTCTTCGCGGTGACCTCAAAACTCCGTCCGATTCCGGCGGTGAATTACGTTGCTGGCCTCACCTTCGGGGTCTATCTAGTGCACGACCATTACCTGGTCCGCGACTGGCTGTGGAAGACCGTGTTCGTTCCTCCACCAGGTGCGGACGGATGGGGGTTGGTCGGCTTTGCCGCGGGTTCAATCTCGGTGGTCTTCTTGGCCGCCGCTGCCGTTGAGGCCGTCCGACAGCAGCTGATCGAACGCCCGCTCCTCGCTGGGGTCAGCCGAGTAAAGCCAATACGGTGGCTCCCACCCCGTCTTCAGCGTTGGCTGCAACCTCAGTGAACCCACAATCTTTCATTGAGGCATGCCCGTTGGCTACGACATAGCCGCGCCCCGCCCAGGACAGCATTTCAGCATCATTGGGCATGTCTCCGAAGGCGACAACATCTCGCGCATCAACACTCAGCTGGGTGCACAGCTGCGCTAACGTCGTGGCCTTCGAAACCCCCGCTGCAGTGAGCTCAATCATTCCGTAGGACTGACTCACTGACGCATGGGTCAGGTGAAGCTGCTCCCCAACGATGCGGGACGCTCGAGCGGTGAGTTCCTCCGACCCGAGATCGGGGTGAAAGCCGAGAACTTTGATTATCGACCCCAGCTCGGCAAGTACTTGGGCGGGAGAGCCGCTGAGATGCCCAGGCTCGTTGCGCTGGCCGGACGGCGCGGACGGTTCGCAGCCAAATCCCGTCCCGCTTTCGAAGCCGAAAGTGATTCCGGGAATGGCGGACCGTAACTGGTCCATCACCGCCAATGCCATGTCGTTGTCCAGCGGGAACTGCTCCAGCACGGTGTGATGCGCCAAATCGACGATCGCACCACCATTGCTGACGATGACGTGTGGGTGTGCGTCGCGAAGGCCGTCCAGAACCCCCAACCAACGAGATGGGCGTCCGGTGGCGATGACGAAAGGCACGCCGACCTGGGCTGCGGCGGAAACCGCGGCGGCGTTGACAGCCGAAATCGTGCCGTCCGGCGACAAAAAGGTGCCGTCGAGATCGGTGGCAATCAGTCGCGGTCGGTTCACAGTTTGGAATCCGGTGTGGGTGACTTTCCCTTATTGGGCGAAGCCGACGCGGGACTTGGCGTCGGGGGCTTTTCAGGTGAACCTTGGACGGTGGTTGGGACAGGCGGCGGCGGGGCCTGAGGCGGTGAGTCACGGAAGAGCAAGATGGCGATCAGAATCGCCAGGGCGCACAGCAGCAGCATGAGCAGCCAGGCGACCAGCATCGAAAGCCACCCGGAACGGTCACGCCGGCCTGGCCAAGGCAGTGGCCAAACCTTGGCAATGCCGGGACGAGACCACCTCGCCCAAGGAAGTCGATAGTCCGGGCCGGACGGACGTCCTTGGAAACCGAACACCGACAGATCTACTTCGGCGAGAATCCTTCGAGCCTCAGCAAGTGCCGCTGGCGAGGCGTCATAGGCCAAAGCGACCCACGGCGTGGAGGGCGAGTCGAGGCCCAGATCGGGGTCGTCGTCGTTGCTCCGGTACCGCACCTGAAGCCGACCACCGTCTTGGCCATGACCGCCGCGGGCGATGACAGTGTCGAGATGCAGTTGGTTGACGGTGCCCGCAAACCGGTCTCGGGCGCCCGCGTCATGGGCGGCGCCTTCACTGAGCAGGATCACGATCACCGAGGTGCTTGCCGCGTCGTGAGCAACGAAAGCCACCCCAGAAGGAGTCGCTGTTAGGCGCGCATCAAGCCAGAACTCGTCGACCTGTGGTGGGTCGGAGGGGAGAAGAGGGGAGAGGCGCAACGGCTGGCTTGCGTCGTTTTCGCTCATGTATCCCTCATTGTCTTCTGGATGCGTTCCCCCATTCTGCCGCAATCGCCATCATGCCGTTTCGCAGAGAACACTGTGAACTTCTGTGGCCAGCGCACACAGCGACACCCGGTATCGTGGGCGTCGTCTCCAAGCGATAACCAGACTGTGAACACCAGGGGAGTATCCGTGTCAGATCCAAGTGTCCCGCCGGTCGCTGCAACGGCAGATCAATCGACGGATGTGCTTGATGCTGCCTCGGCGTCCGTCTTGCTGGGCCAAGCTATCGAACAGGTTCAGCGCGTAATCGTGGGCCAAGAGCACATGGTTGAGCAGCTGATGGTCGCCCTTTTGGCTAAAGGGCATTGCCTCTTGGAAGGCGTCCCGGGGGTGGCAAAAACCCTGGCCGTGCGCAGCTTCGCCACAGTCGTCGGCGGGAAGTTCTCCCGAATCCAGTTCACCCCAGACTTGGTGCCCTCTGACATCGTGGGCACCCGGATTTACTCGGCGCGCAGTGAACAGTTCGACATTGCTCTGGGCCCGGTGTTTGTGAACTTCGTGTTGGCTGACGAGATCAACCGTGCGCCAGCCAAAGTTCAATCGGCGATGTTGGAACTGATGGCAGAGCAGCAGGTGTCGATTGGGGGCGAGACCTATCCCGTCCCGCAACCTTTCATCGTGATCGCTACCCAAAACCCGATCGAATCCGAGGGTGTGTACCCGCTCCCCGAGGCGCAGCGGGACCGTTTCCTCCTCAAAGTGGACGTTCCCTACCCTCGTGGAAACGAAGAGTTCGAGATTCTGCGCAGGATGAGCGTGCGCCCGCCGACATCATCGCCGGTCCTCAATCCCGAGATGGTTCGTCAACTGCAAGACCTGACGAGCAACGTCTTCGTACACAACCTGGTGGCCGAATATGTTGTCCGACTTGTTCTGGCCACGAGGGCACCGGAAGAGTTCGGAATGCCGGATCTCACGTCGGTGATTCAGATTGGGGCCAGCCCACGCGCCACTTTGGGTCTGGTTGCGGCGGCACGGGCCTTGGCCCTGATTCACGGACGCGACTATGTCTTACCTACTGATGTCCAGGCGGTGGCCAAAGATGTGATGAGCCACCGAATCGTGTTGGGCTTCGATGCGATTGCCGACAACATCACCACGACCCAGGTCATTGAACGCATCCTGGCAATGGTGCCGCCACCCACCCCGGTGTGGAACGGGCAGCAGACCCAGCAGTCTGTCGTTCAGCCGCACTATCAACCGCAGAGATAAGCCGTGGGGCGCAACGGTCAGCCGGAATTTGCCGCACCGCCGGAGTCTCTCGGCGCGGTGTCGAGTGTGGTGGCATCTCCGCACGCCGCGACACTTCCGCTGAGCAAACTGGCACCGGAGTCGGCCTTGCGCCGGCTGGAACTTACCGTGGTGCGACGACTCGACGGCTTCCTGCATGGCGATCATCAAGGCCTGATCCCTGGGCCGGGGTCCGAGAGCAGCGATGCTCGAGAGTATGTACCCGGCCAGGACGACGTGCGCAAGATTGATTGGGCGGTTACCGCTCGCACGATGGTCCCACACGTTCGTGACACGATCGCCGATCGCGAACTCGAAATCTGGGCCTTGCTTGACGCTACCCCCAGCATGAACTGGGGCACCGGTGGCGTCACAAAACGGGACTTGGGCATCGCGGCAATAGCCACGATTGGCTTTCTGAGTCAACGAATGGGTGATCGTTTCGGCGGAGTGATCATGCGTCCCGATGGGCTGAAGCGCATCCCGGCCCGCTCGGGACGAATGGCCCTCTATGCGCTGCTGCGTCGAATGCTGACTGAACCTATCGTCGCCGACTATGCCCAGGGGCCTTACGACTTGGCCGAGGGCGTGGAGCGCCTCATGCGCACCGAGAAGCGTCGCGGGATGCGGCTGATCGTGTCGGACTTCCTCACACCCGGTGATGTGGAGGTCGATCCGGACATCCCGCCTGCCTGGGAGCGCCCGATCCGACAACTGTCGCTACGCAATCAGGTGTTGGCCATCGAGGTTGTGGACGCGCGCGAGATCGATTTTCCCGACATGGGTGATCTTCTGATCCGAGATCCGGAAACGGACTTTGCTCGCTACGTCAACACCTCCGACCCGGACGCGCGGGCGCGGATGAATGCCGCAACGGCCGCTCAACGGGACCGAATCCGGATCGCGCTGCGCAGAGCTGGGGCGGCGCATCTCCAGTTGCGCACGGATTCAGAC
>CAYWIN010000166.1:3756-4794 GCA_964458365.1 uncultured Propionibacteriaceae bacterium | reverse complement strand
GATCACCACATCGTCAACAGCAATGTCCATCGGCTGATGGCCACCTTCCCCATCGGAAACGCCGGGGCCAGTAGCCACAACTTTGCCTTCTTGGGGCTTCTCTTTAGCGGTATCGGGAATAACCAGCCCGGATGCGGTGGTCTGCTCGGCCTCCAGCGGCTGAATGAGAATCCGATCCTCGAGCGGCTTGATCGTGACTGCCACGTCAAAAACCTTTCGTTCTACTGGGCCAACAGGCCCTGTGGTCAGGTGTTTGCCAGGCCTCGGCGTCATCAGGGTGTCGCCCAAGGCCGATCTAGCACCCTCATGGTGAGAGTGCTAAAGCGAATCTATCGCGGCATTAGCACTCGATCAAGCCGAGTGCCAACGATGGCGCGACTTCCGGACGTGGTCGGCGTCAGAATGAGAGTCGCCGTGCCTGCCCCTTTCGGACGGAGCCGCCGCCGTAACACCGCAGGATCGACGTCGATGCCGCGCACCTTGATTTCCAGAATGCCAATCTGGCCCTCTTTGACCCAGCTCCGCAGCGCCTTCTCGTCATAAGGCAAGACCTGGTTCACTTCGAAGACCGACGCGAACGGGGTGGGCTGGCATTCCTCGGCCGTCAAGTAGGCGATCCCCTCCGAAACCCGGTGAGCGCCCAACTGCACGGCAAGGTCGTCGACTCCACCACTGCGGATTACCGCCGGATCAGGCTCGTACAGAAACCGCCCAATCGGCCCCGCTCCCGCGCTCTTTCGACCGGTCACCGGGAGTTCGTGCACTGCGGGTAGGAGCAACGCCGAGCGACGACCAGGCTCCCCCACCCCCGACCACAAAGAGGTTTCCACTACATCGTGTCGATGGCTCACCCAGATCGCGCTCACCCATTCGGGAATCAGTTCCTTGGGCAGTCCCGGGGCAGCTTTCAGGCACCCCGTCCGACCGCGCAAAACGCCGAGGGAAAAGCCCCAATCAGGGGTGAAATCAGACACCTGCCAGCTACGTCCGCGTCCCGTCCGTCGAGCGGGATCGATAAAGACCGCCGAGCCGGCGTCC
>CAYWIN010000166.1:0-3746 GCA_964458365.1 uncultured Propionibacteriaceae bacterium | reverse complement strand
GTGGCATCGGCATGCAGCACCTTGGCTTCGGGGCCAAGGTTCGCCGCAGCAAAGATCGCTGTGACCTCGTCGCTTTCGATGGCCGTGACAGAAATCCCTTGGGCCGCGCAGGCCAGCGAGTCCGCACCCAGTCCACACCCCACGTCAACAATCGAAACAGCCCCGGCAGAACGCAAGCGCATCGCCCGCCAGTCAGCCACCGATCCGCGGGTAGCCTGTTCCAGGCCACCGGGGGTGAAGAAGAGCCGGGCCGCCTCAGCACCAAACTTGCTCACGCCCTTACGCCGAAGCTCGATTTGGGTCAGTGCCGCAGCTGCGTGATCGGGAGGAAAGTCTCGGCGCAGCCGTTGCGCGGCGACGAGCGAAGAGGGGTCGACTTGCTCCCCGGCCAGAGTCAGAGCAGGTTCCGCCTCCGCAGAGACCAGCCAGCGGGCCAGATCAGGTTCCACGGAGCCAACCTAGCGTGCTCCAGCCGGGCAACCGTGAACGAATTGTTCATCGCGATGGCCGCGCGACAACAAGAACAGCGGATTTTGCGCAACAAGGTGAACATTCCGTGCACCCTTACCCCACCAGCGTCAACTCACGCCATGGCCAGACTTTGCCGAACCGCGACTCGCAGCGCAGCCAGACCCCCGCACCGATCCGACCCGCGCCCCTAAGATCGGGCTATGAAGGTACTCAAAGCAGTGCTCTTGGTCGCTGGCCTGATCGCAGTCATCGTCGGTGGCGTGATGCTCTTCATGGCACTGATGGTCGACCTCAAGGTGGTCTGGGAAATCGCCACGCGCTACCAAGGCGGCGGAACCACGACCGGTCTGGTTGATCCGCGGGAGAAGATCCTGCTGATCACCGGAATCGCTCTCGGCGCTGGCGTCCTACTTGGCCTGGGAATCGGACTTCCCATTCGGCGCGCCCCCTCAGACAAGAAGCTTGACGAGCTCGTCGAAGCCCGCATCGCTGAACGCCAAAGCCCGCCATCCGAAGGACCCGCGACTCCCCTGAGCTAAAAAAGGTTGGGGGCTGTCGCCGTAGCGACAGCCCCCAACGCTCGAAAGGTCACACTCCGGCGATGATGCCATTCAACGTCGCCGACGGACGCATCACTGCGTCGGTCTTGGCTGCATCCGGACGGTAGTAGCCGCCGATATCGGCCGCCACGCCCTGAACAGCCAGCAACTCACCGGCGATCTTCGCCTCGTTAGCCACCAGAGCATCCGCCACCGGTGCGAACCGGGCAGCGAGCTCAGCATTCACATCCTGAGCAGCCAACTCCTGAGCCCAGTAAGTAGCCAGATAGAAATGGCTGCCACGGTTGTCGATCTCGCCAGCCTTGCGGCTCGGAGACTTGTTCTCATTCAGGAAGGTTCCGGTCGCCCGATCCAACGTGTCGGCGAGCACCTGAGCGCCGGGGTTGCCGGTCGCTCCGGCCAGCTGCTCAAAGCTTGAGGCCAACGCCAGGAACTCACCCAGCGAATCCCATCGCAAGTGGTTTTCCTTGACGAGCTGTTGAACGTGCTTGGGAGCCGAGCCGCCTGCACCGGTCTCGAACAGGCCACCGCCGGCGATCAACGGGACGATCGACAACATCTTGGCGCTGGTGCCCAGTTCCAAAATCGGGAACAGGTCGGTCAGGTAGTCACGCAGCACGTTGCCGGTCACCGAAATGGTGTCCAGCCCCTGCCGGATCCGCTCCACCGAAAGCTGAGTGGCCTCAGCCGGGGGAAGAATGGAAATGTCCAAGCCCGTGGTGTCGTGATCAGCCAGATAGGTCTTGACCTTCTCGATCAACACCGCATCGTGAGCCCGGTTTGCATCCAGCCAGAACACCGCCGGGGTGCCGGTCGCCCGAGCCCGAGTGACAGCCAGCTTCACCCAGTCACGGATCGGGATGTCCTTGGCCTGGCAAGCCCGCCAAATGTCGCCTTGACTCACCTGGTGCTCGATAACAACCTCGCCCGCACCGTTGACCACCTGGACGGTGCCGTCGGCCGGGATCAAGAAGGTCTTGTTATGGCTGCCGTATTCCTCGGCCGCCTGAGCCATCAGGCCCACATTCGGCACCGAGCCCATCGTGGTCGGATCGAAAGCGCCATGGGCCTTGCAGTCGTCAATGACGACCTGGTAGACCCCGGCATAGCAAGCGTCCGGGATGACGGCCAAGGTGTCGGCCTCGGCACCGTCAGGCCCCCACATGTGGCCGGACTGCCGGATCATGGCTGGCATCGAAGCGTCCACGATCACATCAGAAGGCACGTGCAGGTTGGTGATGCCGCGATCAGAATCGACCATCGCCAACTCGGGGCCAGCGTCGATCGCCGCGTCAATAGCGGCCTTGATCTCCTCGCCGTTGGGCAGCCCATCCAGACCGGCCAGGATCGTGCCCAGCCCGTTATCGGGATCCAGACCCGCGGCCGCCAGCTGCTCGCCGTAGGTGTCGAACACCGGGGCCAAGAAGCGCTTCACCACATGGCCGAACATGATCGGGTCGGAGACCTTCATCATGGTGGCCTTCAGGTGAACGCTGAACAGCACTCCCGCCGCTTTGGCCGCAGCGATCTGTTCATCCAAGAAAGCATCCAGCGCTGCAACATTCATGAAGGTGCCGTCCAACACTTCGTCGGCCAGCAGCTTCACCTGAGTGAGTTCAGTGGTGCCCGCCTCGTTGACCAGCTGAATGGTGACGGTGTCGTCGGCGGGAGAAACGTAGGACTTCTCGTTGGCGTAGAAGTCGTCGTGACCCATCGTGGCGACGGCGGTCTTCGAGTCGGCCGACCAGGCGCCCATCCGGTGCGGATGCGAGCGGGCGTAGTTTTTCACCGACAACGGCGCGCGACGGTCAGAGTTACCTTCGCGCAGCACCGGGTTCACGGCACTGCCCTTGACCTTGTCATAGCGAGCGCGGATGTCACGCTCAGCTTCGGTGGACGGATCGTCAGGGTATTCGGGGAGAGCCACACCCTGCGCCTGCAATTCAGCAATGGCGGCCTTGAGCTGTGGCACCGATGCCGAAACGTTCGGCAATTTGATGATGTTCGCTTCCGGGCTCTTGGCCAGCTTGCCCAACTCGGCAAGGTCATCAGCCTGACGCTGATCCTCAGGAAGCAGATCGGAGAAGACGGCAATGATGCGGCCCGCCAGCGAAATGTCGCGCGTCTCTACCTCGACGCCCGCCGCACCAGCGAAGGCCTCAATGATGGGCAGGAACGAGTGAGTCGCCAGCATCGGCGCCTCGTCGGTGTAGGTATAGATGATCTTGGACAATGCAGGATCCCTTCTGGCCAGTTCCTCAATGCCGAACGATATTGGCTGGATGCGACCACGGCGAGTCAGCAGTCCTACCTTTCAGGAAACAGCACCTGCTGCCCGGAAATCACCAAGGTGGAATATCCGAACAAAACCCCATCAGCTCAGCCGAGGGTGTAGTTCCAGGACGCGGGTGCGCCATCAACGTACGGCATCACCCCGTGGAAGGCCGGGCCGTCACCAAAGACCATGGGAAGCCAATGCCGGTCGCCTTCCCACATCGGAAGTTCCCCGAGCCGATCAATGGGATGCCACGCCAAGACGCCGTCATCATTGCGGTCTGGGATGTCGCCAACGTAGCTGTCCACCACGAAGATAAATCCGAACCAGTCCTCTGAGTTGGCACCAAAACCCGGCCAGGAAACGGTGCCCCGCAGCCGAGCCGAGGTGACCTGGATGCCTGCCTCTTCGTCCAGTTCGCGGCACAGGCAGGTGTAGAT
>CAYWIN010000165.1:0-4808 GCA_964458365.1 uncultured Propionibacteriaceae bacterium | reverse complement strand
GAAGAGATGAAGGCCGACTTAGCGAAGGCCGTGGAGTCTTCGTTGCTGGCTGAGCAGGTAACGGCCGGGCGCGACAAGATTGTCGAAGCGCTGGTTGACGCCACTGATTTTGAAGTGCCTGAGGGGGTCTTGGCGAGCGAGGTTGAAGGTCGTAAGCAGCAGATCAACGAACAACTGGCGCAGGCCGGGCTGACTCTGGAGACCTACCTTGATCAGACGCCGGAAGAACCGAGCCGCACGGCCGAAGAATTCTGGGACGAGTTGGCGGCGAGCACGGTCAAGGGCCTCAAGGCTCAGCTGATCCTGGACAAGATTGCCGAAGTCGCTGAACTGAGCGTCGATCAGGAAGACCTCTCTCAAATGATCGTCCAGAAGGCAATGCGCAACGGGACCACGCCGGATCAGGAAGCTCAACACCTGATGGAGCACAACCACCTGGGCGCATGGATGGCGGAGATCCGACGCAACAAGGCGATCGCAGAGGTTGTGGGGAAGGCGAAGGTTGTCGATTCCGAAGGCAATATCGTCGACATCAGCGTCAAGGCTCCGGCAAAGGCTGAGGCAGAGGATGAAGACGCTGAGTAAGACTGTGCGCAGCATGGATCACTGATCTGTTGTTTTCGGAGCGGGTGTCATCGTCGGATGGCGCCCGCTCCTGCTCTGTGCGGCCAGCGGAATTCGCATCTTCGTCATCAGCTCTGCACATCGGTGGAAACGATTTGTCGCTCGAGTTCCCGGTGGGTTGAACGCCTTCCAGGCCCCCCAATTGAGGAATGCGCCGTCAGCGAACACTGGGCAAAACTGATCGGTTTTTGGGCCTGAACCGGGTAGTTTCGCCTGCGTGAACCAACTACCCATCGATACCGGCGTGCGGATGGCCGCTGGGCTCGGACCAGGCGGAATGACGGACTCGGTCTACCAGGCGCTGCTTGCGAACCGGATCATCTTCCTGGGCTCCGAAGTGAAGGACGAAAACGCCAACGCGATTTGTGCCCAGATGCTGTTGCTGAACGCGGAAGATCCCGAAAAAGACATCTACCTCTACATCAACTCTCCTGGCGGCTCGGTTGACTCCGGGATGGCCATCTACGACACGATGCAGTGGATCTCTAACGATGTCGCCACCGTGGCCATGGGTTTGGCTGCCTCGATGGGGCAGTTCCTGCTCTCGGCCGGTGAGAAGGGCAAGCGTTTTGCCTTGCCGCACAGCCGAATCATGATGCACCAGCCGTCCGGCGGTTTGGGTGGCACGGCTTCCGATATTCGGATTCAGGCTGAGCAGTCCCTGCACATCAAGAAGACCATGTCTCGGTTGATCGCCGAGCACACGGGCCAGAAGCAGGCGCAGATCGAAAAAGACTCCGATCGTGACCGCTGGTTCACCGCCGAAGAAGCCTTGGAGTATGGCTTCATCGACCACGTCTACGAACGAGCGGCGCAGATCAAGACCGCTTCACCGAATCAGTGAGGAGCCGGTCATGAACACACTGCCGACATCGACCACGACCGCCAGTCCGCGGATGGAGTACTACATCCCGCAGTGGGAGGAGCGCACCAGCTACGGCGTGCGTCGCGTTGATCCCTACACCAAACTGTTCGAGGATCGCATCATCTTCCTGGGCACTCCGATTAGCGACGACATTGCCAACGCGGTGATGGCGCAGCTGCTGTGCTTGCAGTCCATGGATCCGGAACGTCCAATCAGCATCTACCTGAACTCGCCTGGCGGCTCGTTCACGGCGCTTACGGCGATCTACGACACCATGCGTTACATCAAGCCCGATGTTCAGACGATCTGCCTGGGCCAAGCGGCGTCTGCCGCCGCGGTGCTGCTTGCAGCGGGCACCAAAGGCAAGCGCCTTGCATTGCCGAACAGCCGCATCTTGATCCATCAGCCGGCTGCGGAGGGCAATTACGGCCAGTCCTCGGATTTGGAGATCCAAGCCAAGGAGATCATGCGGGTGCGTACCCTCATGGAAACCATGCTTGCTGAAAGCACCGGGCAGACCGTAGAGAAGATCAGTGTCGATATCGAACGAGACAAGTATCTGACTGCGCAAGAGGCCGTTGACTACGGCATCGTTGATGACATCCTTACTTCATTGAAGGACAACGTCGGCTAGTCCTTCCCACTGGCCGGTGTTCATTTTCATCGCTGGCCGGAGGGGACGGGCCAGTCGAGCCGGAAAGGTTGGACGAAGTGGCGCGAATCGGAGAAACCTCGGATCTGCTGAAGTGTTCCTTCTGCGGCAAGAGCCAGAAGCAAGTCAAGAAGTTGATCGCCGGTCCAGGCGTCTACATCTGTGACGAGTGCATCGACCTGTGCAACGAAATCATCGAAGAAGAGTTCGCCGAAACCACAGAGTCTGGCCTGCTTGACGAGCTTCCTAAGCCTCAGGAAATTCGCACCTTCTTGGACGCTTATGTGATCGGCCAAGAGACGGCGAAAAAGGCCCTGTCCGTGGCGGTCTACAACCACTACAAGCGGGTGCAGGCGCAAGCGTCTACCCCCGGACGTCGGGTTGCTGACGACGAACTGGTGGAGCTCGGCAAGTCGAACATCTTGTTGATCGGCCCCACGGGCTGTGGCAAGACCTATCTGGCGCAAACCTTGGCACGCATGTTGAACGTGCCCTTCGCGATGGCCGATGCCACCGCGCTGACCGAGGCTGGATATGTGGGTGAGGATGTCGAGAACATTCTGCTCAAGTTGATTCAGGCGGCCGACTATGACGTCAAGAAGGCCGAAACCGGCATCATTTACATCGACGAAATCGACAAGGTTGCTCGCAAGTCGGAGAATCCGTCGATTACGCGTGACGTCTCCGGCGAGGGCGTCCAGCAGGCCCTGTTGAAGATTCTGGAAGGCACCACAGCGTCAGTGCCGCCGCAGGGTGGTCGCAAGCATCCTCACCAAGAGTTCATCCAGATTGACACCACCAACATTTTGTTCATCGTGGGTGGAGCCTTTGCTGGCCTCGAAGACATCATCAACACTCGGGTTGGGAAGCGTCCGTTGGGGTTCAACAACGACGCGGCTGTTCGGGCTCCCAAAACCTTGAACCCGTTCACCGAAGTCCGCCCCGAAGATTTGCATTCCTACGGTTTGATCCCGGAGTTCATTGGGCGTCTGCCGATGATTTCCACCGTCGAGCAGCTGGATGCCGAAGCCCTGGTGCGGATTCTCGTCGAACCGAAGAATGCGCTGCTTAAACAGTTCCGCAGGCTCTTCGAGCTCGACGGGGTGGAATTGGAGTTCACGCCTGAAGCGGTTGAGGCGATTGCCGCCATGGCGTTGGACCGCGGTATTGGTGCCCGCG
Source organism: uncultured Propionibacteriaceae bacterium (assembly GCA_964458365.1). Taxonomy (GTDB): domain Bacteria; phylum Actinomycetota; class Actinomycetes; order Propionibacteriales; family Propionibacteriaceae; genus Propionicimonas. The sequence goes on along the minus strand of CAYWIN010000165.1, from coordinate 1,488 downwards.
GTTTGCGTTCGATCTTGGAAGAGATCCTGCTGAACGTGATGTATCACGTGCCCAGCGATGAGCAAATCGCTCAGGTGATCGTCGAAGCTGACGTGGTTACCGAAGGCGCATCACCCCAGCTGGTCAGTCGGGCGGCGGTAGCTCGAACTCAACGACGTGAGCGTTCGGCATAAGACCACTTACTCAGTACTGGAACCGATACAACCGGGGTGCGCTTGTGCCAAAGTGGACACAGCGACCCTCAGCTTCAAAGGAGTAGCCATGGTGACTCGGCACGTGAGCATCGCGTCTTCAGTGGGACTGCATGCTCGACCTGCATCGCTTTTCGTTCAAGCCGTAACCGCCTCGGGGCTGCCCGTCACGATTGCTAAAGCTGATGGTCGATCAGTCGACGCGCGCAGCATCCTGGCTGTGATGACGTTGGGCGCCAAACACGGCGAAACCGTTACCTTGACGGCCGATGGGCCCGGCGCCGAGGCCGCACTCGACTCGTTGGTGGAGTTGCTGTCCCGGGACTTGGACGCGGAGTAGCCGACGATGGCCGCCTCCGCCGCACAACCTCGGCGCGGCATTGGCGTGAGCGCCGGAATAGCGATTGGTCCGGTGGTGCAGGTTGCCCGTGCTGCAACCCCACCCGACGATGAGCCCCCAACGACGAATGTTGATGAAGAGAACCGTCGCGTTCGCGCGGCCCTTGAAGCGGTGGCCCAAGGCTTTGAGGCCAGGGAAAGTGGTGCCTCGGACCATGCGATAGAGATCTTGCGTGCCGGAGCCATGATTGCCCGCGACCCCGGCTTGGCAGACGCGATAGAAGCCGAGCTCGCTCAAGGGGCAGGTCCAACGCACGCGGTCTCATCGGCGGTCGCGGGATATGCCGCAATGCTGGAAAGCCTCGGTGGCTACATGGCCGAGCGAGTCACTGATCTGCTCGATGTACGCGACCGGGCCATCGCGCGGCTCTTGAACCTTCCCGAACCGGGCGTGCCGGCTTTTCCGGTTCCCAGCATCCTGGTGGCTCGTGATCTGGCCCCAGCAGACACCGCGACTCTTGACCCATCCACCTGTCTGGGGATCATCACCGAAGCCGGTGGGCCGACGAGTCACACGGCGATTTTGGCCGCGCAGCTGGCCATCCCCGCCGCAGTTCAGGTTGTCGACGCGATGAGGCTGGCGTCAGGCACCGTCGTGGCCCTCGATGGGGGAAGCGGAGAAGTGACCCCCGAACCCACCGAGCAACAGGTGCACGACTTGCAGGCGCGGCGAGCCCGGCGCGAGGCTGCGCTCACCAAAGGGACGGGACCTGGTGCTACCGCTGATGGCCATCCAGTGGCGCTGCTGGCCAATATCGGAACCCTCGACGATGCCCGCGCCGCTGCAGACCAGGATGTGGAGGGAGTCGGTCTCTTCCGCACCGAGTTCCTCTATCTCGACCGCGACACGATGCCGTCCTTGGAGGAGCAAGCCGCAACCTATCGAGCAGTTTTCGAG